>JBBTVJ010000029.1:0-6730 GCA_038063295.1 Patescibacteria group bacterium
ATAGAATTTGCGTAACTAAATTTAGGTGCAGAGAATGAAGAAATATCTTGCCTGGTTATCTTTTACGGTTGCAATTGCTGCAACGGCGCGATTTTTACAAATGCAGTTTCCTGGAACATATTACACCAAACTTCCTGCGAGTGAATTCGCCTTCAATTTCTTTTTTGGATGCGGACTCGCGTCATTTTTTTACTATCTTTGGTGGCGCTGGAAGTAACTCATCTCATCGAGCCGTTTTTACGGCTCTTTTCTTTCCTCTACGCCCCGTGGCATTTTTTGAACTGTCCCGATTTTCAATTATTTTTTAAGGAAAGAAATCGGGGATCCTCGATTCGCATTTCTGCGAATCGGGACTATACGAATGGGAAAATATTATACACACCTTGTTATTGACTTTTTATACCGCCTTGCTATACTTCAAACATAAAGCGCCTTCGGGCCTCGAGATTCCCCTCCCAAAAGGAGGGGTTTCGATTTTATAGAAAATCTTTTAATTTTGTGAGAATTTCTTTACAACCAGTACTGGACGTTCAAATACTTCTCCAGTTCCATCTTGTTCAAATCCGATATTGATTCCTATAGAACAGAGCCAAACCCATCTTTCCTTTGGAAATGGACCATCATCGTCTTCAGGTTTTTCGTTTAGATTTTTCTTCAAACTGTTCCACTTATCAAAATCTTTTCTCCTTTCTGACATTTCCAGATTCTAGCACGCAAATCATAAATTTCTCAAACGCGTTTGACAAAAATGGAAATATTGTAGGATATCTGAGGCTTCGGAGTGGTCACTTCAGGATTGATTTTCCTAAATGCGGAGGAAAAACGATCTACGAAGCAGATACTATCGGATATCTTGAATTTACAAAAAAAGAACGCAAATTCCATATTGATGCCGCAAAAAAGGCTATTGCAGAAAGATTAAATACACGCTGTTAGAGAGCTTCACATGAAGCTCTTTTCTATTCCTCACGCCCCATGACACCTTTTGAACTGCTATACTAATGGGAAAATTATTTATAAATATCGTGGGTGCCAATGTCGTAAAAAATTGCCTCATCTTTTACAAATTCAAAAAGAACACGATAGTTCTTGGTTATCCAAAAAGCCCAAAGTCCTTCTAGCGCACCATTTAATTTGTGTGTTTGCAAACCAGGATGATAGGGATTTTTCCGAAAAATTTTATCTTTCCTATCAACAGCTTTTTTTATTTCTGCTGGCAATTTTTTATAAGCATCCGCAAAGTCAGAAGTGTAATGAACATTGCGGATACTCATAAAAATTAGGAGAATTAACGAAGTTCTTTGGAAGAAGAAAGAACTCTGGTTTTTCCAGTTCTATATTCTTTCCTGCCGCGGTAAACTTTAAACAAGGCGTCATTAATCTGACTCTGCCATTTTTGAAATACATCAAAGTCGCGCTTGCGCACAACCACAAGTTCTTCCCCCCCACTCACTTTTTTAGGAATTGTAGCAATATTAGACATAATCTAATTGTAAGCTTCTATCAACGAAAGTCAACCGGCTTGCAAAAATTTGGCGGTTGTGGTAGGAATGAAAGTGGAATTTGCTGCGAGTAGAAAGACATTTTATGCTAAAGTACTGGCTTCGTTATCAGAGTTCCGATCCTTTTTTTATAGACGATCCATGGATCGATGAGACTATTGTGACAGTTAAAACCGAACAAGAGGCGGAACAGATTGCTAATCAAAAGAGCAAAGAAACTGGACTACATTACGCAATCAAAAAATTTATTGAGTAAATTAATCAACATATCGCCACGGAGTTTAAACTCCGTGGCGTATTATGTACTTCTCCAAGTGACTATTTTATCACAGGGATTATTGCCAAATGATTATTCTAAACCCCATGGCAACGTTTATATTTCTTCCCACTACCGCAATAACATGGGTCGTTGCGGCCAAGTTTATTATTAGTAGCTAGTGACTGGTTACTGGTAGCTGGTAGCTGGTTATTGATTATTGGTATCGAGTTGCTGATAGTTTGTTTTTGGTTGTTTGCGCCAGTATGTTCTTTTATGTGCGATTCTAGATGTTCAATCTCCGAATCAATATGTGAAAGCAAAATTTTAAACATTCTGGCTCCTTCATTTTTGTATTCAATCAGAGGATCACGCTGTCCGTAAGCGCGAAGATTCACCGAGGAGCGCATATATTCCATTGCATCAATATGCTCCATCCACAATAAATCAATTATTCGCAAAGAGAGCATTTTTTTTTGTTCTTCTTCTCCTGAAAAAAGAATCGCCTGCCTTTTTTTGTATATTGCCTGTCTTTGCTTATTCATCACATCATCGTATTCCAAAATATGTTTTCTGGAATCAAAATGAAATCCTTCTATTTTTGCCTGAGCGGATTCTATGGCGCGGGAAACCATTTTGTTTTCTATAGCCTCTTCTTCTGGTATTCCAAAAGCCCCCATCATGCGCTTTATTCGATCCGATCCAAAAATCCGCATTAAATCATCTTCAAGCGAAACAAAAAACTGCGTCTCACCGGGGTCACCCTGCCTGCCCGATCTTCCCCGAAGCTGATCATCAATCCTACGCGCTTCATGCCTTTCGGTACCAATAACTAACAACCCTCCACTATCTGTAACCCTTCGAATTTGCTCGGGGTCGTTTTGGGGATTGCCGCCCAAAACGATATCCACCCCACGACCTGCCATGTTAGTTGCAATTGTCACCACACCTAGTTTTCCTGCCTGAGCAATAATTGCGCCTTCCTGTTCATGGTTCTTGGCATTTAAAAGCTTGTGCGGAATACCTTCGCGCTGAAGAATAGCTGATAGTTTTTCATTTTTTTCGATAGAAACGGTGCCCACCAAAACCGGCTGCCCGCGCCTGTATCTTTCTTTTATTTCTTGCGCGAGCGCTTTCCATTTTCCTGTCTCACTTTGAAAAACCTTGTCCGGCAAATCTTTTCTTGACAGAGGTTTATTTGTTGGAATTCGTACAACTTCAAGATTGTAAACCTTATGGAACTCTTCAGCAGATGTTTGAGCAGTACCTGTCATACCAGATAGTTTTTTATAAAGCCTGAAATAATTTTGGAAAGTAATAGTTGCAAGTGTACGCGATTCTTTTTGAATAGAAACTCTTTCTTTGGCTTCAATTGCCTGATGCAACCCCTCTGACCACCTGCGCCCAGGCATAAGGCGCCCGGTAAACTCATCTACTATTATCACTTCTCCACTTTTTACAATATAATCTCTGTCGCGCACAAACAAAACCTTGGCACGCAAAGCCTGCTCAAGCTGATGCACATATTTTATTCCCTTTTCTGAATAAATATCGCTTACACCAAGCATATTCTCAACCTTTTCAATGCCTGATTCGGTTATCGCAACAGATTTTAATTTCTCATCCACCTTGTAATCAGTATTCTCTACTAAATTTGGAGCAATTTTTGCAAAAACCCTATAAAGCTCTCCGGATTCTTCATCTGGCACTGAAATTATAAGCGGAGTGCGCGCCTCATCAATTAAAATAGAATCAATTTCATCAACAATTGCAAAGTGGTGACCTCTTTGCGACATTTGCTCCTTTGAATACGCCATATTGTCTCTCAAATAATCAAACCCGAATTCATTGTTAGTGCCATAAGTTATGTCCGCCTCGTACGCTTCTTTGCGGGTCGCTGGACGCAAAAATTCGTGGACAATTTTAAAACCTCCGAAAATATCACGCTCATCGTCCTTTAAAGTGCGAGTAGGATCATAAATATAGCTTCCTTCGTGTACAATACATCCAACCGACAACCCTAAAAAATTATATATCTGCCCCATCCATACTGCATCACGCTGGGCTAAATAATCGTTTACCGTAACAACATGAACTCCCTTGCCCAAAAGGGCGTTTAAATAAACCGGCAGGGTGGACACTAAAGTTTTTCCTTCTCCTGTTTTCATCTCCGCAATTTCGCCCCTGTGAAGCACAATGCCGCCCATAATTTGAACGTCAAAATGCCGCTGACCCAAAGTGCGTTTTGAGGCTTCGCGGACTACCGCAAAAGCATTCGGTAAAATATCGTCTAACGGCTCGCGGGTGAGCCGTTCTTTAAATTCTCTAGTTTTTTCTTTCAGTGCTTCCTCTGACAACTTTTCATATTCTTTTTCTAGCTCATTCACCCGCGCCGCAACCGGCTCCAGACTTTTTAAAACCTTGGAGTTTTGATCGCCGAAAATTTTAGAGATAAAATTCACTAGCCAATTTTAGCATTATCTCTTATTTTTTAAAACTCTGGCGCTGCTACGCTCGAGGGCAATTTTTTTATTTTTAAACTTTTTAATTTCTCGTCTCAACTCTTCTTCCAAAAGATCAATTGCCTCATATAAATCCTCCCCCACTGAGTCGGCATACAAAACTCTGGAACCTATCGAAAGATTGGCTTCAGCTCTAAAAATTTTTCCTTGCCGGTGATGATGCGTAATTCGCCCAACTTCTAAATCAAGCTTAATAATCTCATCGTTTTTTTTGATGAGCTTTTCCACAAGACGAACGATTTTTTCATCCAAATAATCTCTTATTGACTGAGAAATATCTGTATTAGTTCCCTTTAGCGAAACCCTCATGCTAGTAAAACTATGCAGTAGTAAGTTTAGTCATTTATAAATACCCCCGCGGCAAAAACAGTTGTCCAAAGCCCATCTTTATTGCCCAGTGCTGATTGAGTGGTATTTGAAGCTTTGACTATTTTGCCAGACATTTTAAACAACTGCTCTCTTTCATCCCAAGCAGTCTGGGAATCAAAATCGATTCCCAAAGTAGTGGCTAGCATACTTGCTGCTAAATCCTCCGCAAAATCTCCTGCCTTTTCTTCAGTTTCGCCGTACGCATGATGCTCCGAAAGATAGCCGTGCTGTGTAGCATCAGCAGGAATTGCCACTCCAACTGAAGAGGCAATAAGTCGATTGGGTTCATTGGTATCCAAACGATCATAAACGCAAAAAACAATCTCGCCGGGTTTTAATAATTTTATTCCATCTTCTTTAGTAATCCTTTTGCATCCAGGGGGGAAAATACTTGAAACCAAAATAAGATTGCAGTGCGCAACCCCAGCATTTCTTAGAGCCATTTCAAAAGATTGGAGGCGATTTTTGTGCACCCCAACTCCTTTTGTAAAAAAAATTCTTTGCGGAACCATCTATGAAAAATTTCTAATACCTAATTTTTAAACAATACCAAAAATACAAAATTATTCAACATCCCGCACTTTCACTCAAAGGAGCTACGGAGAGTTATACTCCATACTATGTCCTTATGTGAGTGCTAGCTCCGTAACTCCTCAGAAAGAAAGTGTGGGGTGAATGCTAGTTACAAGTATTATAACACTATATTATATGTCACAAAATACAAAACCCCTCCATAAATGGTCGGGGCTTTGTACAGACATAGATGAGCATCCTCCCGATAAATCGGGAAAATACACTCACATATGCACATCTTAGCAAAACACATCTAACGTGTCAAGAGTTATAATGTGAATAATGAAAAAGGTACTATTTGTCATCACAAAATCAAACTGGGGAGGAGCCCAAAGATATGTTTTTGATTTGGCAACAAATTTGCCCAAAGAAAATTGGGAGGCAAAAGCAGTACTTGGAGGCAATGGTTTATTAAAACAAAAACTTGAAGAAAGCGGTATTCAAACCATACAAATTCCGCATCTTGAACGAGACATAAATTTTAAAAAAGAAATTACGTCTTTTTTTTCTCTTATTAAAATCTTTATCAAAGAAAGGCCTAATATTATCCATTTAAATAGTTCTAAGGCTGGTGCCATCGGCGCAGTAGCTGCAATATTTTCAAAAATGTGGCTCAAACTATGGACTAAAAACTATGGACTAAAAACTATTTTTACTGTCCATGGCTGGGCCTTCAATGAAGCAAGAACTTTTCGCCAAAAAACTGGAATTTACCTTTCTCAGTGGCTAACATCTTTTTTATGCGACAACACAATAATAATTTCTCGCCACGACTATCGGCAAGCCATGGGAATGCCCTTAATTAAATCGGGTGGGTTTGCATTGATACCTTTGGGTATTCCAGAAAACAATCTTAAATATCTATCCAAAAAAAATGCTGAAAAAGAGCTCGTTATTTCTCCGGGAGAGAAAGGGATACGCGCAGGAACAATAGCTGAATTTACAAAAAACAAAGGCCTTGACTACCTTCTTGATGCGATAAACGCCTTAAAACATCCTGGGCTAAAACTTGCCATCATTGGTGATGGCGAAGAAAAAGCAAGGATAGAAAAAAGGGTTTTGGATGAAAATTTGCAAGATCGCGTAAAAATTTTGGGATTCGTCCCTCAGGCTTCAAAATACATAAAAGCCTTCGACATTTTTGTTTTGCCTTCCTTGAAAGAAGGTCTTCCTTATACAATACTTGAGGCAATGAACGCGGGAGTACCAATAGTAGCATCATCGGTAGGGGGAATACCGGATTTAATCGAACACGAAAAAAGCGGGATTTTGACCATTCCTGCAAACTCAGAATCAATCAAAGATGCGCTGGAAAAAATTACAGCAAGCAAACAAATCCGCAATAAATTTGCACGGGCCTCCCGCCTCCGCGCCAAAGAAAAATTTCCCTTCAACGCCATGCTTTCTCGAACTATAGATTTATACCAATAAATCTTTGTCGTGAGAACTTACTATTTTTGAACTCAAACCTTGTGACCGAAGAAGATCCTCGTTGTACTTTTTCATTG
>JBBTVJ010000030.1:0-9468 GCA_038063295.1 Patescibacteria group bacterium
CAACTCAAGGATCGGTGATTGGTTCAATTGGTACAACTGGTCACTCAACCGGTTGCCACCTACACTTCGAAATCCGCGGCGCTAAAAATCCGTTTTAAATTTGACTGCAAGACGGCAGTATGTTATCTAAAAATAGTAGGATAGCGATCTCAAGGCGCTCACCCTTTCGTATATGGCAACAGTGCTTTATACGCAAGTTCCTTGATAATTCAATAACGATGGAGTTTGCGGAAAGGGAAAATATGAGAATAGATCCGGTTTGTAAAAAAGAAGTTAAAGAAGACAACAAGCTGAAAGTCGTTTTATCACAAGAGCATGGATTTTGCTGTGACGTAGTTCCTAAAAAAGGAGATTACGTATTCTATTTTTGTACTATTGGGTGTAAAACTGATTTTGAACAATGCCCGGGTGATTATTTGAAACGTGACACATATGATTCAAACAGAATAAAATAATGGTAAGAATTAAAAATTAATATCATAAGAGTCGGCTCAGAGCCGGCTTTTTCATTTGCTTTCCATGGCGGGGTTTTGCGATAATCTGGAAATTATTTTTCACTTCAATATATTATAGTGAAATCTAAACTAGTCCTGATTTTATTTTCTCAAAATTTTTTAATAGAAGTAAATCTTTTGAGTTCCATCTGCAAGATTTGGACATTTTATGCGGTTTGCATAAGGCACAACTATGGTTTTTCTTTTCATATCTTTTTCTCATTTTATATCAAGCAGTTGTTTTATCATTTTGTTCAATTGTTGGACATATTTTGTTTCGAGTGAACCGATTTTTTTCTTCAACCTAGATTTATCTATTGATCGTAAGTGAAAAGTCAAAGCAATGGATGATTCTTTAAAACCGTTAGATTTGGAATTCTCAATCCTTAATGTGAATGGAAAACGCAATGCATGGGTATTTGATGTACAGGGAATAATAACTATTACCGGAGTTGCTGTATCAGCGAGAATTATGGCTGGACGAGTTCCTTCTTGTTCGTGACCGCCAAGAAAGGGTATTTCTACAAGGTAGATATCGCCTTTTTTCACAAAAGCATCACAGGTATTTCAGTAAAGATTCGTTGCTCAATTTTTCCCATGCCCCAAGTTCTTTAAATAGATTTAGTTGTTTTTGGATTCCTTCAAAATATAAAAGCAGGGCTCTGTTTAAAATTTCTTGCTTTTCAAGTCCCATTTTTTCAGAAACAATTTCCATTTGTTCTTTTATGTCTTTAGATAATGTTGCTGTATTCATATGTTTATTTTAACAAGATAATTCTAAGATTGCAATATTACAAATCTTGCCTCTGCTGTGGCCGATATTGCAATGCCTCAAAAATGTGCGAAGTTTGTATATCTCTCTCCCCCGCCAAGTCCGCAATTGTGCGGGCGAGTTTAATGACTCGGTGGTAGCTACGGGGTGAAAGATCCATTTTCACTGCCGCTTGCTGGAGTGTGGAGAGAGATTCTTTGTCCAGTGTACAATACTTTTTAATATCTCGCACTCCCATTTCGGAGTTTGTGAGTATTTTTGAACCCTCAAATCGCCTCTTTTGAATTTCTCTTGCTTTCTCCACTCTTTTTCTAATTTCCGCAGAACTTTCCCCTGGTGGAATTGATGAATCGTCCAGCTTTTTGTGGTCAATAGAATACACTCCAAGCCAAAGATCAATTCTGTCTATTATTGGTCCAGAAATTTTACGTTGATATTTTTGAACTGCATACGGAGGGCAAATACAACCTTTCGCCGAACCCAAATTTCCGCAAGGACATGGATTCATGGCAAGTATCATCATAATCTGCGCTGGGAAATTGAGTGTTGCTCTTGCGCGAGAAACTGTAACTACTTTATCTTCCAATGGCTGACGCAAAGATTCAATTACACGGCGCTCGAATTCCGGAAATTCGTCCAAAAATAAAACACCCCTATGTGCCAAAGTAATTTCACCGGGCTTTGGAAATGCTCCACCACCGACTAAAGAAACATATGAAGAGGTATGGTGAGGATTGCGAAAGGGCCGCTCTTTTATAATTGCCAAATCTTCTTTTAATGCTCCGGCAATAGAGTGGATTTTGGTGACTTCTATAGCCTCGCTTTTTGAAAGCGGAGGAAGAATTCCGGCAAAAGCGCGCGCAAGCATTGTTTTTCCTGTGCCCGGAGGACCAATCATCAGGGCATTGTGTCCGCCTGAGGCGGCAATCTCGAGTCCACGTTTAGCTGATTCTTGGCCCTTAACATCTGAAAAATCTATCGAATGAATTTGACTTTTAAAATCTATTTTTGTTTTTGAACACTCTTTTAATAACTTTTTATTTTCTAAATGATTTACCACTTCTTCCAAAGATTTTGCTTCAAAAACTGAAATACCATCTACCAAACTTGCTTCCTCTCCGTTGCCTTTGGGTACATAAAGTTCAAAAAAACCATTTTTTACGGCTTCTTCCGCAAGAGCTAAAACTCCTTTTACTGGACGCAGTGAGCCATCAAGAGCAAGCTCCCCCAAAAATATTTTATTTTTTGGGTCGAACCTTGCTTGCTTGGAGGCTAAAAGATACGAAAGGGCAATTGCCAAATCAAAAACCGGTCCCTCTTTTTTAAGATCCGCTGGAGCGAGTGCTATTACCACTCTCTGGTTTTTCTTTTGAGGCGAGCGAGCGCCCATAGATTTTATGGCTGAAGAGATTCTTTCTTTTGATTCTGCGACAGCTTTGTCTGCAAGCCCCACAATTGCAAACGAAAAAAGTCCTTGCGAAAGATCAATTTCCACGTCAATAATTTTACCCGAAAGCCCCACAACTTCCGCAGAGTGAAGTTTTAACGCCATGGAAAAACTCTAGCAGTTCTTCTACAAATCTTCAATTATGTGCCAGGTGTATTTATTGTTGCCTTCGTTTTCTTTGTAGAGCTTACAGAGGTCTTTTTTGCTGGGTGGTAATGCGAGAAGTTGGTCGCAGGTTAGTTGCGGATTGAAATTTATTACAGAAAGTATGCTTCGTTGAATATCTACGGTGCTTCCATCTGCTGGAGGCCAAGTTGAAGTGGGGGTTGGCGTGGGAGTAGGAGTTGGTGTGGTTGTGGCTATTCCGGTGGCAGGTGTTGGAGTCGG
Organism: Patescibacteria group bacterium; assembly: GCA_038063295.1. Lineage (GTDB taxonomy): Bacteria > Patescibacteriota > Minisyncoccia > UBA11713 > 2-01-FULL-45-33 > DATDXD01. The sequence goes on from JBBTVJ010000030.1 coordinate 3,101, forward strand.
TGCTGTGGGTGCTTGTTTTACCACTTTGCCGGTTGAATCCACTATAGCTCCAGACGGAGTTAGAAACTGGCCAGGTAGCAACTGCACTGGTGTTGGTGTAGGAACTGGAGTTGGGGTTGGCACCAAAGTCGGCGTAGGAACCGGCACTACCAAAGAAGCCGTACCCGCAATAGTAGGTTTTGGTTTTGGCGCAGGAGCGGGAGTTGCAACCTTTTTTTCTAAATCCTTTCTCTTTTTTTGCTCTTCAGCCAGCTGATTTTTCAGTTTTTCCATTTCTGCCTTGATATCAACTTCTTCCTCTTCTGCTGGTGTTTCTGCTACTACAGTTTCTTCCATGGCAGGTACAGGTTCTTGGGGTATATAAGCGGGTTGTAAAGGCGCCGGGGTTGGTGCGGATATTAAGCCCACAGCCACAAAAACTGCAGTGACTGCGGAAGCAATTTTACCGAAAATTGAGCCTAAAAAACTAAACATTTTATTACTTTTTAATTTAAATCTTTCCTACTATTAAGTAAAGACCCACCAAAATTACAATTGTGGATATTATTCGAAGCCTAAGGTGGTGTTCGTGGAAATATTTTCCTCCAAAAATTACACTGGTTAAGCTGTGCAGACGAAATATTGGGAGAACCAGCGAAACCGGGGCTTGTTTAAGGGCAAAGTAATAAGCAAAGTCTGATGCTATTGCGCCCGACCCTATGCCGAAAATCATTTTTTTGTCGTGGCCGTAAGAATCATTCAAAAATTCTTTTATACGATATCCCCAAAAAATTGAAAAGAAATAATAAATAAAAAAGTACAAAAAAGAGTTTGCGGCAAATAAAGAAATAATGTCCAATGTTCCCAAAACCTTTTTGTTGATTACGTGCAGGAAGGCATATAAAACAACAGGGATAAAAGGATAAAGGTGAGTTTTATCTTTGAATGTTATTGAAAAAGGGCCCTGCGAACGCTCTATTAAAAAAGTTCCCAAAACCATAAGAGCAACGCCCAAGCTCTTTAACGCTGAAAATTTTTCTCCCAAAAAAAATATGGCAATGACAACGGAAATCAGCGTACTTAAATTAAAAAGAGGCATAATGCTGGAAAGTTCCAAATGGCGCATTGATTTTACTGTAAAAATTTGCCCTACAGCGCCCAATATTACGGAAAGCAAAATCCACGGAAAAACAATTTTTAGATTAGGAAAATTTATAAACCAAATTAAAGGAATTGAAATTGCGGCATAAAATCCGTCCATTGCCAAAATATACTGCACCGAATGCTCGCGCATTAAAACTTTTTTGCTCAAAATATCTGTAAGAGAAACAAAGCCTGCGGCTATTCCTGCGTATATTTGCCACGGCAAAATTCCGATGAAACCCATAATTTTATTTTATCAGATGAAACCCAAAAATTGAAACCATGCCTATTTTTGGGCTCTAAAAAAATGTCCCCCATCCGATTTCGGATGGGGGATGTTGCGCTTTGATTTTACGGGTTTCTTTAGCCGTTTGACTCGCTTTCTTGATTTGGTTTACTTTATCATGGTGGCTCGCTTACGCGTGGCGGGTTTCTTGACAGCTTAGGCTATTGCTTCTACTGCCGCCGCTTTTCTGCTTTGACGGGGCAATTTAGCTTTTGGGCCTTCTTTATCTACCATTTCCCAAGGCCCAATATAGTTAGTGTGTCCCAATACACCGTGAGCATATGGTTTGTTTGTTGGAAGGCCCATGGCTTCTCTGGCAACCAGCCAAAAATGTGAAAGGACAAGTTTTAGCATTTTGCGCTCAGTGCGCATATGAACGTGCTTTTCGGAAATTGTGCTCACGGGCTCAAAGGTTTTCCCTTCGGAATTTTTTGGAAGTTCCAGGGTCGGAATAATTCGAATATTTCGCTCGCGGCACTGCGCAACAAACTTGTGCTTTTCGGTTAAATAATATCTGCCGTAATTTGATACAGCTTTTGATTCAAATTTATCAAAACCGCAGTTTAAACAAACTATTTTAATTTCTTCAGATTCTTTTTCATTTTCCCCATTTTTCTTGGGCGGCCTTTGCGCACCGCACACCGTGCAAAATTGGCGTATGCCGGCTTTCAATAATGAAGACCCTAATCGGTTGCACATCGTTCTTAGTTCCTTATTGTAAGAAAGCTTCTCGCCTTTTACCGGCCGCGGAGCGTACCCCCGCGTAATTGTAGGGAAACTCACAGCCTCTTCTAACACTGCGTATAAAGAATTAATCATTTCATTTAGAGCTTCTAGGGTTACCACTTTTGCCTTGTCTGCCGACAGGCAGGCTTTTTCTTTTTCGCCGCTTTCGGATTTTTTTTCCATGGCGCCTAGCTTTTTTCTTAGCGCTTCAATAGAATCTTCGATCTCTTTGACTTGCTGATGCATTTCAATTTCTTTATTTACTACATGAAAACCAGCAAATTTCCACAAAGACGATACTGTTGGGGCTTTGCGTACATCAATCATGCCGACGACCTTGGCAATGTTTTCCAAGCCAATGCCGTTTATTCTAGAAAACCACGGGTAAGCCGGGTGCTTTTTTATTTCTTCGCTTGCCCATTTGCAAATTTGGTCTTCCACTGGGTTTAAGAGATCTATAACTTGTTGTGTATAAATATCCTTGGTTTTGCGGCGCTCAAGGTGAGTGTTGCGCACTTGGGTGCTAACTCTCACTTTTTCTACCGCAAGCAATGAATCAACCAAAAACGGTAGAGCCGATTTCGGTTCTCTGATTTGCGAGTCTCCAGCATATTTTTCTGACATTTCTGCTTTCCTTTCTTTTTGGGAGTTGGCTTTTTTCAAATTGAGCCCCGAAACCGATCAGGCTCACAACCAAAATAAACCTAACATACAGGAAACTTTTTGTCAAATAGATTGAGAAACCCCCCGATGGTCATCGGGGGGGGTGAAACGTTCCAGGTTACTGGTTTTCTTGTTTTTCCAGACTCGCTTCTCTTTTGTGGGTTTCTTGCAAACGTTGACTCCAAAACCAGCCTAGCACGGCTGGCTAGGTTTTGTCAATGTTTTGTATTAGTCCATGTTTCACTTGAGCTCTTTATATACTTTTCCGGCTTTTTTTATGGAAGGTGAAATGGTTTTTGTGCCTTCTTCCCAGCTAGCTGGGCAGACAAGTCCAGGATTTTTTTCCACGAAATCCAAGGCTTTAAGTTTCCGCAAAATTTCGGAAGCGTTTCTGCCGATACTGTCGGAGACAATTTCTGAAAAACGCAATATTCCCTCTTTGTCTATTGCAAATACTGCTCTTTGCGCCATTCCCTTTTCTTCATCGTAAATTCCTAAAAGTTTTGAAAGTTTTCCATTGTGATCCGCAGCCATTGGGTACGAAAGCCTGGTAAGAAGTTGTTCGGTTTCAATCCATGCTTTGTGGGTGTAAACAGTATCTGTGCTTACGGATATAATTTCCGCTTTTAATTTTTTAAACTCATCGTATTTTTTATGCAAATCCAAAAGTTCTGTAGGGCATACAAAAGTAAAGTCCGCTGGATAAAAAAATAAAATCACCCATTCTTTTTTGGCAAAGTCGTCCAATGAAATACGAACAACCTCATCCTTTTTTGGATCATATGTTTCTAGAGAAAAGTGCGGAAATTTTTGATCAACTTGGAACATATAGAACCTGGCTTACTACATGCCCTCCGCGTGTTTCATGCAGGTTCTAGCGGCGGGGTTGGCTTTAAGTCTAGCTTCATCTATTTCTTCTTTTCCGACTGCGCAAATTCCAAAATTTCCATGCTTGATTTTTTCTAAAGCATCATTGATATCGCGAAGCCTCGATTCGAGGCTCAACTCCACACCAACTTCATTTTCAAATTCTTCTTCTTGATCTGCCGCTTCGTCTGGAGCTGGAGAGTCAGCGCTGGGTGCTGGATAAGTTGGCTCCCAATCCTGAGGAGCATCGGGGTTTCTGTGAGCCACAGTTCCAAGCTGTTCTTCGAGCTTTTGTTTTTCTTCCTCCAAAAATTTTTGATAATAGTCTAAATCTAGTGCCATAATATCCAATTTACCTCCCCCAGCCCCTCTTTGTAAAGGAGGGGAAATAGAAAACCCCGAAACAGATTGGGTTTTTATTTTGGCGGTGAAGCGATAAGGCGCCGAAGTACCAACGAAAGCCCTTCGCGGGATGTCGCGATAACTACAAACTCTTTATTGAAAATAGAGTACGCAATTATTGACTTGTTGTTTGAGTTTTTAAGCACGCGAGAATCGTTATTTCTTATTATTTCGTCGCCAAAAGAGAACTGTTTTATGTTTGTTATGTCTTCAGCGTTCAAAAATGGAACAAAACTTTGCCACATATCTTTTTCCCATGAAAGCAGTAAGGAGTATGTTTTTTCAAAGTCCTCAGTTTTTATAAGCAACACAACACTTGATGACTCAATGCTATAGGCGATAAAAATATTAAATGAGGGATGCGCGCTTTGAATAAGCAATTCCGGTATTTTAATATTGGCAAGTTCTCCGAACTCTTTTAGGGTATAGGGGGTTAAAAAAAACAATAGCGAATCTAGCTTTCTTGGGATTGCCAATTCTTGCTTGATTGCTGAAATAAGGGAAGGCGAGTCAGTTACTGCTTTTTCTAGATCAGCTTTTATAAATGGTTTTCCTATTTGCGTGGTTTTGGGCGTTTCTTTTACGGCTGATTCTGTTTTTGCGAAGTATTTAAAAAATCCAAAAGCCACTCCCCCACCAACTAATACTAAAACAGCAATCGTTATAATTTTTTTTATATTTTTTTTTGATTCGGCTTCTATAAAAGTTTCTCTTTTGGCTACCATTTCAGACGGAGAGATACCGCTTTTTTTGCGAGATTCAATATCTGTTTCAAATGTTCTTATCCGCGGAATGTCGTTTTGTCTATCTTGAGGCATGATTTGATTTTAACATCTCAAAGAGGTATTTAGATAATTAGGTAGACCGGAGACTTCATGGCAATTTCTTTGAAATCAGGATTTGGTAAGGGTATTCCCATGGCTATTGTTTTAAGTATTGTGTTTGGGCTAATTTCTTTTGCGCTTACTCAATTTTTCAGGGCGGCTGGTTTTTTGGAACGATGTTTTAACATGCTTGGAATACAATCGTGGGTTCTTGTACCAATTTCCTATATTATTGTTCTTGTTTGTATTTGGCTTTTAGGCATTAAATCATCTGTGGTAATTAAGTGGTTTTTTACAAAAGTGTTTAAAAAAAAGGAAGAAAGAAAATTTTTGTTTTGCGTAAGAATAAAAGGGTTTTTAGAAAATTATCCACTCGGTTTAGTTAGCAAGATTTATTTTGATGAAAACAAAAATAAAGTGGTGTATAATATTGTTTTTCCAAATTTAGGAGGAATGTGGACTTTTATTTCTGTTCCGGCGGAGAATACAGAGCGAGATGAGATGAGCGTTGAAGAAATGCTACTGACATCTTTTTCGGGCGGATTTTTATAATTATTTATACTGAGTTTATCGAAGTGTGCGAGATGGGGGAATCGAACCCCCGCCCAGAGTTTGGAAAACTCTTATTCTGCCACTAAACTAATCTCGCAATTGCATATACATTATCACAAAATCACATTTGACAAAATAGCACTAAAAGTGCTATTTTATTTTTAGAGTTCAAAAAGGAGGATTTGTGGCCAGAAGAAGGAATGCGCGCTATCTTCGAGCAAAAAGAGAGATAAGGCACATGAGAATTAAATCGCGCAGTCTCGTACGTTTGGTTGGAGAACAGAGAGGCATAGCTTCAGAAGAGGTTGCTAATCAAATGATTCAGGAACTGATTTGTGAAGGAAAGATACGAGAAGTCATAAAAACAGAAAGATTTAGTTGGTTGGATTATGTTTCCAAGGTTGACTGTGTGATTATACGTTTATCTGGAAAAGCTGTTCCTCAGCAGTTCAAGTCTTCATACTTTTCAGTTTTACATTTTAAAGAGCGCCATAGGCAGTTTTTTATGAAAAGATTTGGCGCCTTACCGGTGGTGATGGATTTTCCACCGGGAATATCGGACTGGGAAGAAAAGAAGAAAATGTTTTTAAAACGAATAAATAATTGGCAAGGAAGGTTTAGGTTTCAAGAACGGGAACTAAAATATAGTAAGTTTTTTGATTTTAAAAAATATCCACAGTTTGGTTCACAAAAGAACAGAATAAAACTATTTTTTCGCCACAGGCATGAAATGGAATTGAAAATGGAATCAAAAAAAGAACTGATTTCAAATTCAGCTTCAATCTCAACACCCCAGCTTTCATAGTTGGGGTGTTTTTTATTACATTCGGAGAGCCGAGAATCGAACTCGGACTTCATGCTCCCAAAGCATGTGTACTACCACTATACTACTCTCCGACTAATTATCTGTCCCCAAAGCATGTATA
>JBBTVJ010000031.1:0-3967 GCA_038063295.1 Patescibacteria group bacterium
TAAAAAATCTAGAGAAAGGCTTTTGAAATCCCGCAGGCCGTGCAAGCAGTGTAGAAAGTTGGTGCAGAGATATCCTTCACAATTTAGAATTGGAAGAGGAAAATTTTGTTCGAGATTTTGTGCAAATAAAAATAAATCTGAGCGTGGAAGAGCGTGGCGTATGTGTTTAAAATGCGAAACCCCATTCTCTTTTCAAAAATCTAGACTTTATAATCCTAGTGCTAGGAATAGGTATAAATTCTGTTCAAAAAAATGTGCTAACGAATCATTAAAAAAACGATTGAAGGTAATTTGCAGTATTTGTGGCACAAAATTTGAGCTTCCTAAATGTCGGGTCTGTTCTACTAATCAGTGTTCTAGATTTTGTGCAAATAAAGCAAAATTAACTATGGGAGAAAAAGCTGCATTCGAGCAAACTCTTTATACGCCTCAGTTTTTACGTGCTTTAATGGAGCCAGACGAGTTTTGCAGGTTTCCCGGGTGTTATGAGCTTTGTGTGAAAAAACATTTTAACATGAAATTTAGATTATCGCTTTGTTATCATCACCGTAGAAATATACGTAGTGCTTTGTATATCAGGCGCAGAAAACGAAATTTGATTTTACGACAGGAGGGGCTGATATGAATCTTGTAACTCTAAACCATAAACCACAAAAGGAGGACAGCATGACTGGACCTGCAACGGCGGCGCAATGGAACAAGCCACCAATACCACTCACGGACGAAAAAGGAAGGAAAGTAAAATTTAGGCTTCGGCGAATGTCATTTGCTCGAGAGATAGACAATCTGCCGACAGACATGTTGAAGCTCCACAAAATGATTACCGAACGGCGTCTTGCTGGTAACGGGATTATTTATGATACTGTTGCTGTGTGGAATAAGCTCCGTAGGTATGAAAGATATTGGACTTCATTCAAATTTTCAAGCGAAGATGAGTATCTTGCTTATTACGATTTACCAGATGGTGTAACTCTTGCCGGTTGGACTGTGATGGTGAATTTTTTCGACAAGCCTACTTTTCTGCTTTTGGGAAGTGAAGTACTTTCATTTATGATGCGCTCTGTGGGTCAATATCAAACCAACACCGATGAACGCAAAAAGGATTATCAAGAAATTTTCGACAAATATTGTGGCACAAGAGAAGATTTCGATAAGACGGATTTTTACAAAATAGTTCGGCATTATGTAGACGTGAAGTATGAACGGCCATTGGCGCAGGAAGCTGGTTTGTCTCATCAAGATTGGCAACGCCAACAAAGTGTTCGTTCAAATGGCGAGCGCAAGCGAAGGGAGGTAACCGTTGTAGATACTAAACAAGAATTTGGGCCGAAGATTACGCACGATTTTTCTTGGAAACACGAAAAATGCACACAATGCATGGCCAAGTTAGAGGTTTTCAAAGCATATGAGGAATATATAGAAAAATTAGAAACTGCTTTATCTGAAAAAATTGGAAGACAACACCTTCCGCAGCGTCCAGAAATGATAAAGAATCTGAAAATTTAAATTTACAAAACCGTCTCGCAAATATGCGGGCGGTTTTTTTGTCTCTTCTAAATCAAGAATAGATTGTGTATAATTGAAGATAATATATGAAAACCGCAATTACTATTTTAGCCGTGTTTTTTGTGATAGGGTTTTTGGTGGCAATTGGCACTTTGGTTTTTGGTTTCGGCTCTTTTTCAGAAAGTTTGCCCAAAGGTGAAGGAGGCATATATGAGTTCAAAGACGGCAGTTTTAAACAGTTGCCGGGCAGTGCGGGACTCAAAGTAAGGGATTTTCTTTTTTCCAAGGCAAATGACAATGTAATTTACGCAGGGACCGCTGGAGACGGTATTTGGGTTTCAAAAGACAGTGGAGAGACTTTTCAAAAAGCGCAAGATAAAATTTTGCAGGGCAGAGTCGATATTTATGATATAGAAGAAGATGTTTCGGGAAATCTTTACTCCTCGATATATAGTTACCAAAACGATCGGGGATCTTTGGTTTTTTCTTCTTACCCGCCAGAAAGCTCTGCAGAAATTTATTTTAGTTCTATTCCAAAATTTGGAGTATTTGGCTCCTCGGTGGACGGAGCTTCAATATCGATTATTTCTTCAGATGGAGGATTTTATAGAAGTATAAACAACGGCAGGTCTTGGGAGTTAAGATCCAGGCAGAACGAAGGGCTTTTAAAAATGGAATCGTATAAAGGAAGCAAGTATATTTTAACGTCCGGAAATAAACTTTTAGAAACTTCCGACTTTGGTAAAACATGGCGGGATATTTCTCCAAAAGAAGGAGGTGGAAGCGCTAAAATTAAAATATTTGCCTTAGATAAAGCCACAGGTGCGGTTGCGGTTTTATCTGACAAGATTTTCTTTTCACAAAACGGCGGCGCAAGCTGGAGAGAGATTAATCTTTTGGTGCCCCCGGGAGATCTGCCTATAATTTCAGTTGCGACCTTTCCTTCTAACTCAAACATAATATACGCTGCTTCAGGAAAAATTTTATATAAAAGCAATGATGGAGGAAGTTCATGGTCAATTTTTGAAATTCCAACAACAAGCAACATAACCGCACTGTTTGCTGACCCCCAAAAACCATCTTCTTTATTTATAAGCACTCAATAAGAATTGTGGCTAATATTGATAGAATAGTAGAAAAATTAAAAGATATAACTTTAAAATTCGAAGACGAGCTTCGTAGTATTCGCACAGGTAAAGCTCATGCTTCCATGGTGGAAGACGTTTTAGTTGAATCATATAGTGGAAAAACTCCACTATCTCACATTGCTTCGCTTTCCACTCCCGATGCAAGAAGCATTCTTATAAAACCATGGGATAAAAGTCTTTTGCCGGCAATTGAATCTGCTTTAAAGAAAGCCAATTTGGGCATTCAGCCGATTTCTGATAAAGACCAAGTGAGGCTTTCTTTGCCTCCGCTTACGGAAGAAAGAAGAAGGGAGCTCACAAAAATAATCGGCAAAAAACTGGAAGACGCAAGAATAACGGTGCGCCAGGCAAGAGACGATTTTCGAAAAGATACACAAAAGGAAGAGCAAAATGGAAAAATTTCCGAAAACCAAAAGTTCAGCGATTTTAAAAGATTAGACTCGCTTGTTGAAGAAACCAACAAAAAAATCGCTGAACTTGCCGAAAAAAAAGAAAAGGAAATAATGACCGTATGACCATTTTAATTTTTATTTTGATACTGCTAATATTGATACTTTCTCACGAGGCAGGGCATTTTTTTACTGCCAAGAGTTTTGGAATAAAAGTTGAGGAGTTTGGTTTTGGAATTCCCCCACGGATTGCAGGAATAAAAAAAGGAGAGACTTTGTATTCTTTTAACTTACTGCCTTTTGGGGGATTTGTAAAAATTTTTGGGGAAGAGGGTCAAGAAAAAGAAAATCACAGAAGTTTTGGTTCGAAAAACGCTTTGGAAAAATCGGCAGTACTTCTGGCGGGTGTCGGGGCAAATATTTTTTTGGCTTTTTTAATTTTTAGCGCCGTAAGTTTTTTAGGATCCCCGAAAGTTATTTTGGAAGAAAATATTGCCATATATCCTGATGCCAAAATAACCATATTGGAAGTTGTAGCGGGTTCTCCGGCGGATAATGTGGGTATACAAATTGGAGATAAAATAAAAAACATTAGCGGGATAACACCCAAAAACTTGCGTGAAGTGCAGGAGATTGTTAAAGAAAATAGTGGAAAAAACATAGAGATTGTTTTGGAAAGAAATGGGAATGTTATTGCAAAAAATGTGATTCCGAGGGCTGATTATCCGAAAAGCGAGGGTCCGCTGGGTGTTGCGCTTTCGTGGACCAGAATTGAAAAAAGCGCATGGTACAAATCTCCAGTTGAAGGAGCAAAGACTACCTGGAATACTTTTTGGGGAACGGTTTTTGGATTTTCTCAGGCAGTTAAAAATTTGGTTTTGGGTGAAAGACAAAGTATTCAAATAGCAGGTCCCGTGGGAATTT
>JBBTVJ010000032.1:0-2057 GCA_038063295.1 Patescibacteria group bacterium
AAATGACCCCGAGATTTTTTGATGTTCATACACATGTAAATGACAAACAGTACGATGCAGATTGCGACGAAGTGATTCGGCGCGCTTTGAATGCGGGGATTAAGATGGTACAAGTGGGCACTGATTTTGAAAGTTCCCAAAAAGCTGTGGAACTTGCAGAGAGTTACGATAACGTTTACGCAACAGTTGGATTGCATCCCAACGATGTAATAAAAGAAGAGTTTAATTACGAAAAATTTAGGAATCTTGTTTTGTCATCAAAAAAAGTAGTGGCAATTGGTGAGTGCGGGTTGGATTATTTTAGGGTCAAGGGTCTGGGGGATAGGGACAGGCAGAAAGAGATATTCAAAAAACAAATTGAGTTGGCTAAAGAAGTTGGAAAACCCCTTATGATTCACTGCCGTGAAGCATTCACAGATTTAGTTGAAATTCTATCTCTTTCTGGGGGGAGGTCTAGTTCTGTTGGTGGATCGGGAATAGTACATTTCTTTTCCGGTTCCATCAACGACGCCGAAAAACTCCTTGATCTTGGTTTTTATTTTTCATTCGGAGGTGTTATAACTTTTGCGCGCGATTATGATCAACAAATAAAATTTATTCCTTTGGATAGAATTTTGCTGGAAACCGATGCTCCGTATGTTGCCCCAGTTCCTTACCGCGGCAAGCGCAACGAACCACTGTATATAATAGAAGTTGCTAAAAAAATCGCTGAAATAAAAAGAGCAACCATTGAAAAGGTTGCTCTTGCGACTTCTCAAAACGCGCTGCAAATATTTGCAATTTCCAAGATGTAAATTCTATATTTTTATTTTAAGGTTTTTTAAAAAATTCAAATCCTTGGTGCTTAATACCAACTCCCCGCTTTTATTTGTCACAACAAGCTCTGTTTTAAAAGAATTTGTTTTAACCTTTACTTGAACACTTCTTTTTTCGAGTTTTTTCCGTATCTGTTTAAATTCTGAAACAGAATTATTTAATCTTATCAAAAGCCTTGCTTGACCATCTTTTTCCAGCAACAATTCATTAAATGTATTATCGAAAAACTCTGTTAATTTTTGCAAAGACTTTCGTGCTTTTTCTATTAATTCATTTAATTCGTTGCTTTCGGAGAGCATCACGCGCCTCTTTTTTAAGACCTATTTTTATGATATTCTTTAAATCATAAATGGCAAGGTATAACCACAAAAAAATAGAAAAGAGATGGCAGAAAGTTTGGGAAAAAAGAAAAATTTATTTTGCAAAAAATGAAAGCAAGATTCCCAAAAAATATGTTTTAGTGGAATTTCCATATCCTTCTGGCACCGGATTGCACATGGGGCATCTTCGGCCGTATGTGGCGGGGGATGTTTTGAGTCGGTATTTAAGGATGCGCGGAGAAAATGTTTTGTATCCAATGGGGTGGGACGCCTTTGGCCTTCCCGCTGAAAATTTTGCAATTAAACACGGAGTGCATCCTAAAATTTCAACGCAAAAAAACATAAAAAATGCAAAACAACAACTACTCAACTGGGGTATTTCTTTTGATTGGTCGCGCGAGCTAAATACTACGGACCCAAACTACTACAAATGGACTCAATGGATTTTTTTACAGCTTTTTAAAGAAAAACTTGCCTACGAAGCAATCGGATTTATAAATTGGTGCCCCAAAGATAAAACTGGCCTTGCAAATGAAGAAGTAATTGATGGCAAATGCGAAAGATGCGGAGAGGTTGTAGAAAAAAAAGAAATGCGCCAGTGGTATTTGCGTATTACAAGTTATGCCGAAAAACTGATAAAGGGTTTAGAAAACCTAAATTGGCCGGATGAAATAAAGTTGCAGCAAAAAAACTGGATAGGCAAATCGGAAGGGGTTTCTATAAAATTCGAAATTCGAAATTCGAAATCCGAAATCGAAGTGTTTACTACAAGACCAGATACTATTTTTGGAGCAACATATTTGGTTTTATCACCACAACATTCGTTAGTTCGAAGTTCAAAATCTGAAATCAAAAATTGGAAAGAAGTTCAAAAATATATTAAAAATGCAAATACAAAAACAGGAGAGCGCGAAAAAACCG
>JBBTVJ010000033.1:0-3194 GCA_038063295.1 Patescibacteria group bacterium
TCTGGCGAAGAACTGAAAGTAGAAGGAATAATTCCTCATGTAATTGAACCGTCTTTGGGACTTGATCGCGCGTTTTTGGCGTTTTTAATGGATGCCTATGAAGAAGACGAATTGGGAAACGACAAAAGGACTGTTTTAAAACTTCACCCGAAACTTGCTCCAGTCAAAATTGCCGTATTTCCACTGATGGCAAATAAAGAAAATTTAGTCAAAAAAGCAAAAGAAGTTTACGAAAAACTATGGACTATAGACTATGGACTATCAACTGTGTCTTGGGACGACATTGGAAATGTTGGCAAGCGCTATAGAAGGCAGGATGAAATTGGCACTCCGTGGTGCGTAACAGTTGATTATCAAACACTGGAAGACAATACAGTAACCATAAGAGACCGCGATATTGGCAAGCAGATTCGCCATCCAATTTCCGAGCTCGAAAAATATTTTTGTGATAGAATTTAAAAATGCACTACGAGAAAAAGACTTTTAAAAATGGACTGCGGTGTATTGTAGCTCCCATGCCTGATACAGAGGCGGTAACGCTGTGGGTGCTTTTTGGCACTGGATCCAAATACGAAACAAAAAAAATAAATGGCATTTCGCATTTCTTGGAACACTTGTTTTTTAAGGGTACAAAAAAACGTCCTCGCCCTGGGCAGATTTGGAGAGAACTCGATCGCACCGGCTCGCAAAAAAACGCTTTTACATCAAAAGAATTTACTGGATACTACGTAAAATCCGCATCAAAATTTTTTGATGTATCTTTAGATGTTGTATCAGATATTTTGTTAAACCCGCTCTTTAAAAGCACAGAAGTAGAAAAAGAGCGTGGAGTGATTTTGCAAGAAATTTCAATGTATGAAGACGACCCAAGAAGACAGGCATATGAAATTTTAGAAGAGCTTTTATATGGCGATTGCCCCGCAGGCTGGGATACCGCGGGTTATCCGGAGACAGTAAAAAATATTACAAGAGATGACATTGTGCACTATAAAAACTCGCACTATCTTGCTTCAAATGCAGTGGTGGTGGTTGCGGGAAATGTTTTAAAAGACAGAGTTTTTCCGAAAGTAGAAAAAGCATTTGCGGAAATGAAAGATGGCAAAAAAGTGGAAAAGCACAAGGTCAAAGAGAGGCAGTTGCGTCCGTTGGTAAAGTTTAAAAAGAAAGATGCTGACCAAACCCATGTTCGCATTGCCGCTCGCTCTTTTGATATGTATGACGAGCGAAGATTTCCTCTCATGATTTTGCAGACAATTTTAGGAGGCAATTCTTCAAGCAGGCTATGGACGGAAATTCGGGAAAAAGCCGGACTTTCTTATTACGTTGGAGCCAGTGCGGAGCATTACACGGACACTGGTTACATAGTAGCAAGTGCCGGTGTGCCCCACGGTACTCTTCCTAAGGTTGTTAAGAGTATTGTAAAAATTTTTAGAGATGTAAAAACAAAAGGAGTTTCTGAAAGTGAAGTAAAATTTGCCAAGGAATTTATTCACGGCTCAATGCCCCTTGCTTTTGAATCTACCGATGAAGTGGCAACTTATTTGGCTTCCCAAGAACTTTTTTATAAAAAAGTAATGCTGCCGGAGGAAATTTTGGCAAAAATTGACAAAGTTAAAAGAAGTGATATAATTAAAGTAGCCAAAGAAATTTTTACTCCCAAAAAAATCAGTATGGCTTCAATAGGACCGCACGATGATATAAAGGAGTACGAAAAAATTCTAAGCGAATTATGATTCAAAATAACAAACTAATTGAAATATCTTTTGGGACTATGCTAAAAGCCGCAATTCTTATAATTTTAGTGGCATCTTTGTGGTATTTAAAAGATGTTTTAATAACAGTTCTTTTGGCAATTGTCATAGCTTCTGCGCTGGAGCCGGCAGCAAAATGGTTTGAAAAATATAAAATTCCTCGCGTGTTCGGAGTGCTACTGGTATATTTTGCTACGTTTTTTATTTTTTTTCTTGTATTTTATTTTGTAATTCCTCCTCTTTTAGGAGAAGCGGTGGATTTTGTATCTATTTTGCCGGAATTTATAGAAAATAACTTGCGATCGGATAGTCCGTTGTTTTCTGTGTTTCCTCCGATACCCAGCGCCTTGGTAGATTCTTTGAGAAACTTTGCGTTAAAAATTCAAGATTTTATTCCTCGGGTAACTTTTGGATTGGTATCAACAACTTCTGCAATTTTTGGCGGAGTATTGAATTTTGTTCTGATGATTGTAATTTCTTTTTATTTGGCGGTACAAAAAGAAGGAATCGAAAATTTTTTACGCATCGTAACTCCGCTAAAACATGAGGAATATATTATCGATTTATGGAAAAGGTCTCAAAAAAAAATCGGGCGCTGGCTCCAAGGACAGATTTTATTGGGGCTTTTGGTTGGTATTTTCGTGTTTTTGGGACTTACAATTTTGGGGGTAAAATATGCTTTGCTTTTAGCTATACTTTCAGCTGTATTTGAAATAATTCCAGTTTTTGGACCAGTTATGGCGGCAATTCCCGCAATCGCGGTTGCCTCAATTCAGGCTCCAATTTTGGGGTTATCAACTCTTGGTCTTTATGTGATAGTCCAGCAGTTTGAAAATCATTTGATTTATCCTTTGGTGGTGCGCAAAACCATAGGCGTGCCTCCTCTTTTGGTTATACTTGCAATTGTTGTGGGAGGAAAACTTGCCGGAATTTACGGCATAATTCTTTCGGTACCACTTTCCGCAGTTTTAATTGAGTTTTTAAACGATCTCGCGGAGCGCAAAAGAAGAGCAAGAGTTTAATTATGCCAAGAAATAAGTTTTATATTACAACTTCAATTCCGTATTTGAATACGCCTCCGCATTTAGGGTTTGCGCTTGAAGCTGTGCAGGCGGACTCACTTGCACGATATCACAGACTCTTAGAAGAAGATGTTTTTTTTCTTTCCGGAGCCGATGAACACGGGGTAAAAATTTTGCGTTCCGCAGAAAAAGCTGGAAAAAATCCTAAAGAATTTGTTAACATGCAGGTAAAATTTTTTACGGAGCTTTTAGAAAAACTTAATATTTCAAATGATGATTTTTTGCGTACCTCCGATCAGCGTAGGCATTGGCCTGGAGCGCAGGAGTTGTGGAAAAAAATGAATGAAGCGAGTGATATATATAAAGGATTTTACAAAGGAATGTATTGTGTGGGACATGAAGCGTTTATTACAGAAAAAGA
>JBBTVJ010000034.1:0-1789 GCA_038063295.1 Patescibacteria group bacterium
GCGAATAGCCAACAATGAACACAAAGATATTGTTCTTAAAAAAACTGATTCGGTGCTGTTTTCTTCTTCTGTTATTCCGGGCAACGAGAATACCGTACAGCGCCTAAAAGATATTTTATACAAGCGCGCGGGAAAAATTTATCATTATTTTTCTATGGACATTCATGCAGGAGGGCACGCAAAGCAAGAAGAACTAAAGGAAATGATAAAATACATAAACCCAAAATTTTTTGTGCCGATGCATGGAAACTATTTTATGCTCAAAATCCATTCTGATCTAGCAAAAGAATCTGGTTTATCAGAAAAAAATATTATAGTTGCTGAAGATGGCGAAATAGTAGAACTAACCCGCGACACCATTCAAAAATCTGCGCAAAAAGCGCCGGTCAACCTTGTTATGGTTGACGGGCTTGGCGTGGGAGACGTACAAGAAGTTGTATTGCGTGACCGCCAAATGCTCTCAAAAGATGGCATATTCGTGATAATTGCCGCGGTGGATTCTCAAACAGGCAAAGTAAGAGGTTCTCCGGACATCATCTCCCGCGGATTTGTATACCTAAAAGAATCCAGAGAGCTTTTGGGACAATCCAGATTTTTGGTACGAAAAGTTATAGAAGAATCAACAAATAAAATGCATCCCATAAACTGGGCGCATATAAGAGACAATGTAAGAGAAAAACTTGGGTATTTTCTTTTCCAAAAGACTAAGCGAAGACCAATGGTATTGCCGGTAATTATTGAAGTATAGTTTGTGATAATATAAAGCTTATGGATAAGCAAATACTAGTAAGCGGCGTACGGCCTACTGGAGAAGTGCATATTGGAAACTACTTGGGCGCCATAAAACAGTTTGTTGAATTACAAGACAAATTCAAAACACTATTTTTTGTGGCTGATTTTCATGCGCTTACCGAACCACAAAATCCTAAAACATTCTCCCACGAAACAAAAAGTGTTGCCGCTTTATATTTGGCTTGCGGGCTTGATCCCAAAAAAACCATTCTTTTTGTTCAGTCTCACATACAAGAACATTTGGAACTCGGGTGGCTTTTGGGAACAATAACTCCTGTCGGGGAGTTAAATCGCATGACGCAATACAAAGACAAGGTTTCCGAAGGAAAACCGGCAAATGTAGGTCTTTTTTTGTACCCAGTCGCTATGGCAGCTGATATTTTGATATATAAAGCCGAAAAGGTACCTGTTGGAGAGGATCAATATCAACACTTGGAGTTTGCAAGAACAATTGCAAGAAAGTTTAACAGTAAATTTGGAAATACATTTCCTGAGCCCAGAGCCGTTTCCGCTGCCAAGGGAGCTGAAAGATTAAAATCAATTGCCGATCCATCAAAAAAAATGGCTAAATCTGGCTCTCCAAATGATTACATAGCGCTTTTAGATTCTGAAACGGAAATTAGAAGAAAAATTCAAATTGCTGTCACAGATTCTGGGAAAGAAATAAAATATAATCCTGAAAGCAAACCTGCGATTTCCAACTTGCTTACGATTTTTAGTTTGATATCAAGCAAAGATATAAAATTTTTGGAAAAAGAGTATAAAGATAAAAACTATGTCAAGTTTAAAAAAGATTTGGCGGATTTGCTGGTTGAAAAGCTGCTTCCAATTCAAACAGCCTACGAAAAAATTATGAAAGACGAAAAAAAACTGATAAAAATACTTGATGAAGGCGCAAAACTATCTCGCGCAATCGCCCAAGAAACCATGCTCGAAGTCAGAACAAAAATCGGTCTCCTTTAGGAGACCGATTGCATTTTGGAATACATTTCAATAG
>JBBTVJ010000035.1:0-9913 GCA_038063295.1 Patescibacteria group bacterium
TGTTTTTGATTTAACTCACGCCGGGCATGTCCTTTTTTTTGAAGACTGCAAAGCTCTGGGGGATATGCTGGTTGTTGGTATAGGAGGAGACGAATCTGTAAAAAACTACAAAGGTCCCGCTCGCCCCATAATAAATGAACATATGAGAGTAAAAATGGTATCTTCTTTAAAACCGGTGGATTTTTGTTTTGTAACCAGTGCGGTAAAAATAAATGATCCCTTGTATGATATGACAAACATGCTTGGGAGCCTGAAACCCGATATTTATGTGGTAAACGAGGACGCTTTTGATCTTCCTTCGCGCAAACAACTTGCCGATAAATCCGGAGCAAAACTTGTTGTTTTAAAAAGAACTTGTCCCGCCGAGTTTGACTCGATCTCCACCACGAAAATTATAGAAAAATTAAAGGGCTCGTAACTTACGAGCCCTTAATTTTCAAATTTGGAGTTTCAAAAGATCAAGATGAAGCAACGAAAGACAAGTCATCGCTATGGTTTTTGAATCGCTTATTACGCCGGTATTTATATAATCAATCCATTGACGAAGCGGTACTAACTCAATATCAAGGCTTTCGTTTTGATCAAGTTTTTGATTTGAAACTTTGGTGCAGTCAACCGCAAGCCAGGGAAAATTGTAACCTTGGTAAAAACAAGAAGGCTCTATCCATAAAGCACTTTTCGGGGCAAGACGCACCATTTTTTGCGGACGAAAACCAGTTTCCTCCTCTAGTTCTCTTCGAGCGGCTTCCTCTGCATTTTCACCCTCCTCTATATTTCCCCCCGCAAGTTCTTTTTCCACCCTAGAACTGCCGAACCTATATTGCTTTATTAAAATAACCTCTAAATCATCTGTTAAAGCAAAAATGAGAGATGATTTCTTTTCTCCTAAAAAAAGGGTCCAGTCTATGGTTTCTTTGGGATTGTCCGCGTTTTCAAAAGTCTGTGAAATTAGGCTTTTTCTGTGTCTTTTTCCAAGTACTTCAAAATTTCCTTTCGGCCGCCATATTTTCATTGTCAACCTCCTATTCCATCATTCCTAGCACACCTTGCTTTCTCTGTCAAAACGGGCCCTTGAATCGATTTTCGTGGCTATAGAAATTTTCCTGCGAAAGATCTGTGGGCGTAAGACCAAGTTCTTTTTCTACTGCTCGAATAATATTAATAGCGTTTGGATAAAACTCATTTTCTAAAACACGTGATGTAGGACATGGTGTAGGCGCAAAACCAATGCGAGTGATCGGCGATTTTAAAATTCCAAAAGACTTTTCATAAATACGAGTGGCTAGCTCCGCGCTAAAACCGCAGTGCAGCCAATCATTGTCTGCCACAATACAGCGCTTGGTCTTTTTGACCGATTCCACAATAGGTTCATCGTTAAGAGGTGCGGCTGAGCGCGGATCTACAATTTCAACTTCAATTCCGCGGCGCGCTAAAATTTCCGCCGCTTTTGCAGCTTCAACGTTCATCCAGGAAGTAGCAACAATTGTTATATCAGAACCCTTGCGTAGTATGTTTGGCTCTCCAATTGGTATTGTATAAGAATTCTGAGGCACAGCGCCTTCTTGCCAATAAAGCCAGCGGTGTTCAATTGATATAACCGGATTATCATCGCGAATAGCGGATGCCATGAGACCCTTTGCATCATAGGGAGTGGTGGGCATTATAACTTTAAGCCCCGGAATTTGGGCAAACAAACCATGAAGCTGTTTTGAATGCTGAAAACCCTGCCCCCAACCCCTGCCAACCACAGCGCGAATAACCAGCGGCACCTTCACCTTGCCACATACACTATAATAATAATTTGAAATCATGTTAATGAGCTGATTCATACCAAGTAAAAAGAAATCAACGCGAATGTGGTTGTGAATTGGGCGCGTGCCGTTTATAGCGGCTCCCAAAGTGATACCTGTCATAGCTTCTTCGGAAAGCGGGGTTACAAAACACCGTTCTTGCCCAAACCGTTCCGTTAATCCTTTTAAAGATCCAAAAACTTTATTTTCAATACCGAAAACAAAAACATTTTCGTCTCGCTCCATTTCTTGATGAATTGCTTCATTAAGAGCGTCAGCAAAAGTAATCATTCTCTTCTCGGTAGATGGCGCGTTCAATATAGGCTCATGTATCTCAACTGGAGCGTATACGTGATCGTGTGTTTCGCGCGCTTCCGGAAACGGAGCCTTTTTTGCAAGAGCAACGCTTCGCTCAACTTGCTTCTCAATTTTCTCTTCTATGGTTTTTATTCTTGACTCCAATACTCCAGTCCGCAAAAGTTTCGCCCGAGTATTTTTTACCGGATCATTTTCAAGACCCAGCTTATATTCTTCTTCCGAACGATATCCGGATTTTTCAAATCCGCCCTTGGGCCTAGGGGAAGTTGTATCAAAATCGCTAATGATTCCGATATGCTGCAACATTCTGTAATACTTCAAATGCATAAAAACCGGTTCTTTTTTTTCTTTGATGTGATGAATAGCTTGTTGTGTCAAATTATAAATTACTTCTGGATCGGTACTTTCACTTTGCAAAAAAAGACATTTGTACGCCATTGCCACATCAGCAATTGATTTAAACCCTTGGCGTTCCTCAGCAGTTACATCTACTGCAAGTCCGTTATCTTCACAAACAAAAATAATGGGCAGTTTCCAAAGACAAGCCGCATTGAGACTTTCCGATACCACCCCCTCTTCCATTGCGCCATCTCCAAAAAATATCGCAACAATTTTATCGTTCTTTTTATATTTGTTCGCAAACGCCACACCCGCCGCAGGAGCAATGGTAGTGCCAACCACAGCAGAAACACCCAACAGACCATGTTCGGGAGAAGCAAGATGCATCGACCCACCCTTCCCACGCACAAATCCAGTAGTTTTTCCGTAAAGTTCTGCAAAAAATTTATCAGTATCTCCGGTCTTTGCAATACTTAGGGCGTGGCTTCTGTAGTACCCCATGGCTTGGCTTTCTTTTCCAAGCGCATGGCACACTCCAACACAAATAGCCTCTTCCCCCATAGACATATGCATAGGGGTTTTCATTTCATCCTCATTGTAATATTTGATAATCGCTTCCTCAGCTCTGCGGATTAAATAAACTTTTTTATAAAGCTCAACATTTAAATCCTGAATATCACTCAAGGTATCCTCCTTTTTTAAGGTATCATTCATTCTAGTAAATATATATCATTCTAATAATTAAATAACAAATATAAAGAGCTGCTAGTTTCTCATAACAAACTAAAACGCCCCAACATAACGTCGGGACGATTTATAATATTTTTACTTAGCGTAATACGTAATACTCTCTCCAATAATTAAGAATATCTTTCAAGGTTTTATCAAAATAAATTTCAGGCTTCCAACTAGTTGCTTTACGAAATTTCTCTGTTGACGGGATCTGGAGTGTAACATCGGAAGGACGTAATCTCGTTGAATCTACTTCAACACAAATTGCTTTGCAGCACAGAGATAGCGCAAGTAGTTTTTTTAACATTTCTCCAATGGTCATAGTTGTATCGCCACCGATATTATAGACCTCTCCCTCTGTACAATGATTAACCAAAAGCCAGTAAGCGCGCACTGCATCGCGAACATCCATAAACGTTCGGATACTGTTTAAATTGCCGACTTGCAGAATTGGTTCTTGTATCCCCGCTTCAATTGCCGCAATTTGCTTGGCAAAATTAGATTCAACAAATACCTCTCCTCTTCTGGGTCCCGTGTGAGTAAACATTCTGGTTCTTATTGTTTTAATACCCCAACTTGTCCAATATTGATACGCAAGCATGTCTTCTGCCACTTTGCTTACTGCATAAGGTGATGCTGGCCTGAATGGATTTTCTTCGGTTATAGGGGTTTCATTTTCGCGCACCTGCCCATAAACTTCGGAGCTGCTGCAAATATGCACAATCGGGTCGTAACCGGATTTTAATTTTAATTCTTTGATTGCTTCAAGTAAATTGCAAGTCCCGATAACGTTTGTGTCAAGCGTGGAACACGCATATAAAAAACTTGCATCCACATACGATTGCGCGGCTAAGTGGAAAATGAATTCTGGTTTGTGAAGATCAAGAATTCTTCTCAAAGAAGAAATATCGGTAAGATCTCCTAATTCCAATGTCAAAGAATTTAAAATATGCCTTATATTTTCCTTCGGAGAACGCCAACGCACAAGCCCCACAATTTTAACCTTCCGGTGATTTGCTAAAATATAGTCTGCCAAATGGCTCCCTACAAACCCGGTAATCCCGGTGATTAACGCTTTCATAACGCCTCCGTAAATCCATCTTTGAATGGCTCTAAACATATAACTTAAAAGATTGATCTTTTGTTATACTTAAGATAAGTTATGAAAATCAACCAAAAAAACAATTACCTTGTAATCTTACTTCCCACATACAACCGACTGGAATCTCTTAAAAGATCTTTGGATTCAATACAAAATAATACGAAATGTCCACATGAAGTGATAGTAATAGATGGCGGATCCACGGATGGCACCATTGAATACCTAAAAAATCGAAATGATATTACGCCAGTTTTTCAAGGAAAACTTATTGGTGCCGCGAGAGCCTGCAATGAAGTATGGAAAAACGTTGAATGCAAATATACCGCCCCGTTTGCCGACGACGAGGAGTGCTTGCCAGGCGCATTTGATATTGCTATCGATATTTTAGAAAAAAACCCGGATATAGGAATGGTGGGGCTTAAAATAAAAGACCTGTGGGGGCCGAAAAAATTTCAGTCCTTCAATGGAGGTGTATTTAACCCCGGCATATTATGTATGAGCCAGCCAGTTTGCAAAATGAGTGTCTTGAAAGCAATAGGATTTATTGATGAAAAATTTGTAAGCTATCGGGCAGACGCTGATTTGACTGCCTCTTTTTTGTGCACTGGCAAAAAAGTAGTTATGACAAAAAATCTGGTTGTGCTGCACAACCGAGAATGGGCGGAAGATCCAGTCAAACTGCAAGAATCAAAACAAAGAAGCAATCCCGCCGATAGCAAAAAGGCTTTGTATCACAAATTTAAATTTTTGGAATCCAGAAAATATGCTTTGGACCAACGCTTAAAAGAACGGGTAACTAAACTCATACATAATATTTTGAAGCTCAAAAAAAGGGATTTGGAAGTCACTGGACAATTAGTTTTTATGAAAATTTATGATTCTATTGCAACAATAAACAAACCCTACCACTTTGTTCAAAAAATACCAGAAAACTTTTTAAAACACCAAGAAAATCCTTACAAGCATCTAATTAAAACGCTCTAGTGGCTTATAAAGACATAAATATTTACAAATATTTGCGATTTTTAGTAAAAAGAAAACTTTACTTTTTTATACAGCGCCTGGAACCAATCTGGCGTTTTATAAACAAAGAAGGAGTAAAAGAATTTTATAATATTGTATTTTCGTCAAAAGAACTTAAAATAGCCAACTGCCTCAAAAAAGAAGGTTTTGCTGTTTTTGATATTTATGATTTGTTCGAAGAAAGCGCTGAGACCATATTTACGGATTTAAAAAAAAGAGTGGAAATACTCAAAAACAATCCGGAAATTCTCGCAAACAAAAAAGGCTCTAAGGATTTTTTCACTCACTTGTCCGGTGTTCCTCCGCTCTTGGATATTGAGTCTCCAGAAATTAAACTCGCGTATTCAGCTCCGCTTTTAAATATCGCAAGCCTATATTTCGGCTTTGTTCCTAGGCTTCATAACACGGGATTTATTCTCACACATACAATTCCAGAAGGAGCAAAACCCGCCCACTCCCAGCGCTGGCACCGAGATCCAGAAGACAAAAAAATTCTGAAAGTATTCGTCTATCTTAGCGATGTTGATGAAGGCGCAGGACCACTTCATTACGTTTCAGAGTCAAATCACAAAGGAAAATGGAGACGCGTTTTTCCACAAGAGCCTCCTGCTGGATCCTACCCCCCAGAAGGGGCGGTTGAGAAAAAAATTCCGCCTAAATATATAAAAAGAGGGGTTGGAAAAGCAGGAACAATCGTATTTGGAGATACTTCAGGTTTGCACAAAGGCGGATATGCCACGCAAAAAGAAAGGCTGCAATTATGGATAGGTTATGTATCATTAGCTTCTTTTTCTCCTCCGAAATTTATTTATCCTGAAAATTTTGAAGAAAAAATAAAAGCACTGGGTTCGATCCAGCGCTATGCGCTAAAAAAATGGCCTTCGTGATTTTTATTTGTAAGCAAGTGTAATATTTTTATCATATTCAATTTCTATGGGTAGGTCTTCTTGAGAAAAACTTTTCTTGTGATCAATTAAAATAGATTGAATTGGCTCGTTTCCTCTTTTATAGTAAAAACGGAAGGTTTTCTGCAAAACACTCCAATAAATTTTGCCCAAAAAATCATTGCGCAAAAAACTTACCTGTCCACCCGCGTCAAAACGCCGAAACCACCACATTCGCCTCGGGTAGAAAAGATAATCTTTAAGCCCCAAACCGTTTACAAATTTGTTTTTGGTTGAAACAGAATGGTTTACCAAAGGAAAACTTTTGACAGCAGCATTTTTTGTTTTTTTGGCAACAAGACTGAGCACTTCTTTTGTAGTAAAAGAGTTGTCCAAAACTTCGTAGCCGTATTTAAAAAGAAGGTCAGTCATACAGTGTTCTGTAAATGAATGAAGATGCGGAAAGTAAAATAAGTTGCTGGCGGAAAACTCGCCTTTGGCGTTAGGAAGTGAAATTGCAAAAATATCACCCTCGGATTGAAGAGCCGATGCATGCGCTATAAGTTCTCCAGGATCATAAACATGTTCAAAAACATGATGAGAAAAAATAAGCGAAAACGGTGCTTTTTTTTTGAGCTCACTTTGGGTTTGCGCATCTTCAAATGGAGTATTAAAAACAGTAAATCCAAAAAAAGATTTTATAAAATCAACCCTATGTTTTGAATTTTCAACACCCACAATCTTATCAAACCCACGTTTTTTAAGCTCATTTAAAGCGCCTCCGTATCCGCAGCCGATCTCGCAGATATAACGAGATTTGTCCAAATTAAAATTCGAAAAAAGTTTTATAATTTTTTGCGGCTTTTTGTCTTTTCCTTCTTTGATTTTTTCAATAGATTTTTTGACTTTTGCGGACTCTGTATCTTCCCATGTATTTTGATAAAACTCATGAATCCATTCTTTAGACGGAAGATCTTTGTAGCCAATATATCCGCAAATTTCGCAACACCCCAGCCTAATTTTATCTTTCCCTTCGTTTCCAGAAAACAAAACAATGCCCTTAAGTGTTAAGCCGTGAGCAGGGCATTTGCCCGCAACACTCCATGATCCAGCATCAGACAACTCAAAGATTTTCCAATCGCTCATATCCAGAAATTTTAAAAATTTAAATCCAAGCTTTTTTGGGGTATCCATAAAAACTATTGAATGATATCATACACTCTGTAAAAATACGAGGATTTGTCTTTAAGCAATGCTTCTGGAGTTCCTTCGTCAACCACTTTTCCATCTTCTATCGCAATAAGCCGATCCGCGCTTGTTATCGTAGAAAGCCTGTGAGCAATAGTAATTACGGTCACATCGCCTTTAAGCAAATCTATTGATTCTTTGATTAATTTTTCGGATTCATTATCAAGAGCAGAAGTCGCCTCATCTAAAATCAAAATTTTAGGGCGGCGCGCTAATGCTCTTGAAAGAACAATTCTTTGGCGCTGGCCAGCTGATAGCAAAACCCCTCGCTCGCCCACCAAAGTATCGAATTTTTTAGGCAGAGTTTGAATAAAATTATAAATATTGGCTGATTTTGTAGCCCGCTCTATATCTTCTTGTGTGATATTGTCTCCATAAAAAATTATGTTTTCGCGTATTGTATCATTCTTTAAAAAAATATCTTGCGATACATATCCTACGTTTTTTCTCCAATCGGAAAACGAAATTTGACTAACCGGTTTTTTATCAATCAAGAGTTCTCCTTCTTGAATTGCAAAAAGCCGAAGCAATATATCAACCAGGGTCGTTTTACCAGCCCCGGAAGGGCCAATAATTCCAATTATTTCGCCTTTTTTAACTTTAAAATTGATCCTTGAAAGGACCGGTCTGTCCTGAGAGTATCTAAAGCTCAGGTTTTTGGCTTCAAGCTCTTCTTTGAAACTAAATTTGTCCTCCCCACTACTTTGTTCTTTGTGCTCTGCAAGCTCTTTTTCAAAATTTATCAAGCTAGAAATGTAAGGCGCTGCTTCGTTTATTATGTATAAAGACCCTTGAATTTTTTCAACATATTGAAAAATTCTTTGAATTAAATACATCACCGCAATAAAAACCGCGAAATCAAATCCGGGTTTTTTAAAAAAAATTACAAACATTACGGAAATAAATAAAAATCCGATTGGTTGTATAAAAATTGAACCAAGCGCCTTGGTTAGATTTAATTTAATCCGCAAAGACCGCAGTTTTATAAGAATAATATTGGCTCGCTCAATAACTTTTTTTTCAACGCCATTTGCTTTTATTGTTTTTATACCCACTACGTTTTCATTTATGAGATGAGCCATTTCTTCCTCGGCTTTTCTGCGTTTATGAGAAAACGCCTTTGTTTTAGAAAAAAACGGCTTAAAAATAAAAATGATAATAAATCCGAGCAAAATTGTAACAAGGGCTATATTGTAAGAAAGGGAGATCGCAACAAATAAATACATCAAAAAAGATGTAAATCCTATTATATTGTTGGCAATCTGCTGAAAAAGCCGCGTTACAAACGCCACATGAGTAAAGATCATTCTTTCCAAATGCCCTATTTTTTGCTTTAAAAGATATTCCCAACTTGCGGCAAGCGCATTTTTGTAAATGCCTTGCTGCATCCTCGTATCATAGTCTGATATTATTCTTACATTTACATAACTAAAAACAAAAGAGGTAATAGCTTTGAGTGTAAATAGAAACACAACCAGCCCCAGCAAAGAATAAATGCTTAAAGAAACATTTACATAGGAAAACGCTTGAAAAACAAACTGAGAAATAAAATCACTTCCTATTTCTCCTTTATTTACCACAAATGAAAAAATTGGTATAAGAACTCCGATACCCAAAGCCTCCAAAAATCCGCTCAAAAATCCCAGTAAAACCAAAAAAACTATTTGCCATTTGTATCCTCCGTACAATTGCTTTGCGACAAAAAACAGATTTTTTATTCGCGAAAACATTAAAGATTCAAAAGCTCCTGCCTGATAAAATTGGCGACTCGCTCGCCGCTTTTGCCATCCATTAATTCTATTTGTTCTTTGCGCATTACTTCACGACCTGCTTTGTGAAGCGACGGATTTTTTAAGTATTCATTTATTTGTTCCAAAAGCTGATCCAATGAATGCGCCAGTGCCACGCCCCCGCTTCGCTCAATTGTCTCATAATGATCGTGACCCACCATTTGTTCAATACTGTGCTTTTTTGGACAACTTGGCTCGGCGTCAAAACGAACATTGATTACCGGCTTATCCAACGCCGCAGCATCAATACTCAAAGTGGAAATCGTATTTATAGTAACATCTGAAAAATATAAAGAATTAAATAAAAGCTCCACGTCTGACTCTGTAAATTCATAATCCTGCTTCACTAATCCGCCCATATTATCGAAATAAATCTGGCAAGGTTTAGTGATAGTTAAATGTTCCGAAGTATCAAGCTTTCCTGCAGGAATTTCAGTGCTATTGGGGCGAAAACGTACCAAAAGATGAAGATCTTTCGGCAACCCCCCATTTTGTATTGAATCTGTTAAAGTATTTATTATTTTAATCGCCGATTTGGTATAGTCATTAAAAAACGGTGCGCAAAGAATTAATCGCCTTCCTTGCGGTATTTCAAGTTCACTCAAAAAT
Organism: Patescibacteria group bacterium; assembly: GCA_038063295.1. Taxonomy (GTDB): domain Bacteria; phylum Patescibacteriota; class Minisyncoccia; order UBA11713; family 2-01-FULL-45-33; genus DATDXD01. The sequence goes on from JBBTVJ010000035.1 coordinate 9,836, forward strand.
TCCTCACGCGATTTTTTGGGATATTTTTTATTAAAATAAATATCGTACTGTGGAGAGCCAGAAATATAAATTCCATCT
>JBBTVJ010000036.1:0-4848 GCA_038063295.1 Patescibacteria group bacterium
GAAATAATAAAAAAGATAGGTCAAGAATTGGGTTTAATGATGGAAGAAGGAGAGTTTATGGCAAAAAAGGGAGGGGTTGCAGAAACCTGCCCGATGTAATACATCAAAGTAATAAAATGTCAATATTGATTTCTTTGAATACACTGTTATGGTAAAACTGTGAGTGAATATCTGCGTGACGAAACAAATTCGATAATTGATGGTTTGCCAGACGAAGCAATTTTACGCAAATCGCTGGAAAATCCATCGTTTTTTTCCTTTTTGGTTGAAAAATACCAAGTGCCTTTTTTGCGCAAAGCTCAGGGAATAGTTCATTCCAAGGAAGCTGCTGAAGATATAGTACAAGAGGTTTTTACGAAAATGTATCTGTATGCAAATAAGTTTAAAAAACAGGAGGGGATTGAATTTAAAAGCTGGGCATGGAGAATTTTGGTTAATACTTCGCTTACTCACTACCGGAAGCTTAAAAAAACTTTCGGTGACGTGAGTTACTTGGATGAGATTTTATCCAAAGACCCAGAAGGAGAAAGTGATTTAGGTTTACCTATAGAAAATACTCTGGATAAGGGCGGTCGTATGGATTTGATAAAAGAAGCAATAGAGATGCTTCCTCAAGAATCGGCAGAGCTGGTTAAAGCTCATTATATTGAAGATCGCCCATATGAAGAAATAGCTAAAAAATACGGCATAAGCATAGGAGCGCTCAAGATGAAACTTTTTAGAGCGCGAAAGGTTTTAAAAGAGTTAGTAAAAGAAATTTAGTTCGACAAGCTCACTATAAATAAATATGACCACTTTAACTAAAAAAATAATGAGGCGGGTTTATATAATTTGGGGTGTGCGATATGTTGCTCCCCGGCTTTTGGTGTCTTCAGGTCTTTTTATAGCTGCATATAAAGTTACAGCAGAAAGCTTCTTTGTTTCGAAGATTTTTTCTAACTTTTTGAGCGTAGCTTTTTCTGGTCTTTGGGCGGCTCCGCGGTTTGCAACTGCAGCTTTGAGTAGCGCAGAACCTCAAGTACTGGTTTTGATTTCCGCTTGCGGAATTTTCGGATTCTTTTTAGCAGTTAAACTGTTGCGAAGCATTCGAAGTATTTTAAAAAACGGAAACTTCGCGGCAGTTTTAAGTAAGTCAAAATAGCAAGGTCGTTTTACAAAAACACAAAACCTATCACTTGCAAGTGATGGGTTTTGTGTTTTAATATAAACACCGCCCATAGCTCAACTGGTAGAGCAGGTCCCTCTTAAGGACAAGGTTCCAGGTTCGAAGCCTGGTGGGCGGACAAAAATATTTTTGGTGGGTTGGCTGAGTGGTTTAAGGCGCCGGTCTCGAAAACCGGTTGGGAAGAAATTCCCTCGCAGGTTCAAATCCTGCACTCACCGCCAGTAAAATCATCAAGTAAATACCGGGTAATTTTACCCCAACAAGTGAGACATTCGAACCCTGAACATAAAAAATTAAAAAGGAAGCTTCTCGTTGAAGCTTCCAAATATTGTCCTGTGACGGGTCTAGTGCAAAATGAAGTAACCCGTTAAAGTGCCAGCCAGGAATGCTGGTGTATCGTAGACCCAGAACCGCCATCCGGTTGGCCTGATGTTCGTAAAATACATAACCAGTGCGCTGGTAATTGCGTATACAAACCCAACAGCAAGTATTAGCCATAGTTTTTCCATCGCTTGTTCCTCCTTAGAAAAGAACTTGATACTAGATACTAATAGTATATTAGCAAATGCACAACTATTTGTCAATCTCTTGATTGATTTGACAAAAATGAGTAACTTGTTTATACTTAAAGCGGTAAATTTGATAGAAAGAAAGGGACTATTATGCATGAAACCCAAGAGATTTTGACTGCATTGCAAGAGATTTTGCACAATGATGGTATTTTGTTTTCGACTGTCATTTTTGCCTCTGGTAGTTTTGATATAACAATAGATTTTTCTAATGCCGTTTTGGCACATATAACCTACGATTCGGACGATCTTTATCTTCAGGACTCCAGCTTCAGATTTCTTAAAATAAAAGTCCCCATTGGACATGAAACAGATCCATGGATAAACGGAATTATTTTTTATGTGCGTGCTGTCTACCCGTCTTTAAGTATTGGTTGTTCGGTTTTTAAAAAAGATTTATGTAATCAAACCTGATCACAGAGATCACAAATTATAACCGGTAGCATATTCTGCTACCGGTTTAGTACATAGCGCAAGCCCGTGTTTTGTGTTAAAATAACTGCATGGACTCCATTTTTGATTTTATTAGTCAATATTTTGTTTTTATAATTTCAATTATTTTGGCGACGGACATTTTGCTTATTGTTTTTTTCTTTTTGATAAATGCAAAACTGAGAAAAATTTTCAAAGGAGAAGCAATGGATATAGAAAGAGTTTTGTTGGATTTGCGCGAACACGAAAAAACTTCGGTTGAGGAAATGGAGGTTCTCAAAAAAAGAGTCGGCACAATTGAACATGAAATTCCGCGTGACATCCGCAAAGTGGGCCTTGTTCGCTACAACCCATTTTCCGACGCTGGTGGCGATCAAAGCTTTGCTCTCGCACTTTTAGACGAACACAAAAACGGAGTGGTAATTTCTTCTTTATACGGCAGAGAAATGAACAGAGTTTACGCCAAAAGAATTGAAGAGGGAGAGTGCAAAAAACATCAATTGACTGAAGAAGAAAAAAGAGCTATAAACGAAGCTACCGCTTCATAAGTTTTCAATTTCCAATTATCAATTTTCAGTGAATTTTCAATGATTCAATAATTTATGTCATCAAATGAAAATGAACAACAAAATATTAATCTAGTCACAAGGCCCCCAATTGTAGTGGTGCTGGGTCATATTGATCACGGCAAAACCACTCTTTTGGATTATATAAGAAAAACCAAAGTCGCCGCCTCAGAGTCCGGCGGAATCACTCAGCATATTGGGGCTTATCAAATAGAAACAGAATCAAAAAAAATTACTTTTATTGATACTCCCGGGCATGAGGCGTTTTCTAAAATGCGCTCGCGCGGAGTTCGTGTTGCTGATGTTGCGATTTTGGTTGTAGCTGCAGATGACGGTGTAAAACCGCAAACCAAAGAGTCGATTGTATCTATAAAAGAAGCGAAAATCCCTTTTGTGGTGGCAATTAATAAAATCGACAAAGAATCGGCAGATTTGGAAAGAGTAAAAAATGAACTTGCCGCAGAAGAGGTGTTTTTGGAGGGCAGGGGAGGAAATGTCCCGGTGGTGGAAATATCCGCTAAAAGTGGGCAGAGAGTAGATAACTTGCTCGAAACTATTTTGCTTTTGGCGGATCTCGAGGATCTTAAATCTAATATCCAAAAGCAGGCTGAAGGCGTTGTTATAGAATCTCATCTAGATTCAAAAAGAGGAATTACGGCCACTCTTTTAATTACAGATGGCATTTTGCAAAAAAATCAGTTTGTTGTTGCTGGATCTGCTATGGCAAAAGTAAGAATTTTCGAAGATTTTAAAGGATCTTCTATAGAAATAGCAAAACCATCAGATGCTGTTTTGGTTGTGGGATTTGATAAAATTCCTCAAATTGGGCTTGGATTTAAAACGTTTTTATTGCAAAGCGAAGCATTGGAGTCTGTTTTGGTGGAGTCTAAAAAAGAAGAAAAAAAGAAACTTTTTGTATATAGCACGGAGGAGAAATTGCCGGAAGTGGCAATAATAGTAAAGAGTGACAGAGCTGGATCTGCAGAAGCTATTTTAGGTGAAGTAGAAAAATTAAAAAGGGACTACTACAGCCTTAAAATTTTGCGAGCAGATGCCGGAGATGTTTCTGATGATGATGTAAAGCTTGCCCGAAGCTCAAAAAATCCTTTAATTGTGGCATTTAGAGTTAAAATTTCGGCATCTGCAAAAGAACTTGCGGAAAAGTCCGGGATTGGCATTTGGAGTTTTGAGATTATTTACGATGTTTATGAATTTATAAAAAACAAAATAGGCGACATTCTTCCTTTAGAAGTATTGAAAACCGTTTTAGGCAAAGTAAAAATTTTAAAAGAGTTTCCATCTGTTGGAAAAAGTCAGGTGATTGGGGGAAAGATTATTGAGGGGTTTTTAGAAAAAGGGTTTAGGTTTTTGGTTTTACGCAGATCCAATCAAATTGGAGAGGGTAAAATAGAAAATCTTCAAGTGGGAAAAGTAGATGTGGAAAAAACAGAGCGCGATAGGGAATTCGGAGCTAAGGTTTTATCTTCGATTGATATAGTGCCAGGAGATGAACTTGAAGCGTTTAAAGAAGAAACAATAAAAAGAAAATTATGATAGAGCGACTTGAATCGTTCATAAAAAAAGAGCTTTCAGAATTTTTACGAGAAAACATTCTTTTGGGAGAAGGAATTTTTTTGTCGATAACGCGAGTGTTGGTGGACGATTCGCTAGAGCGGGCGCAAGTTTTTGTTTCTGTATTTCCAGAAAAGTTTTCAGAAGAAATTTTTAAAGAATTAAAACTTCTTCACAGAGTTGCGAGAAAATTTTTAGCATCGCGAATCAAGCGGCACAAAACTCCTCAGGTTCAATTTTTGCTCGACAAAAATCTAGATGCCGAATCGCGCATTGAAAAGTTGCTTCAAGAGAAGTAAAATAGGCGGTATGGCGCAATGGCGAAGAGGTAACGCGGCTGTCTGCAAAACAGCTATGCGAGGGTTCGAATCCCTCTTGCGCCTCCATGCCGAGGTGGCGGAACTGGCAGACGCAATCGACTTAAGATCGATCGCCGCAAGGCGTGCGGGTTCAACTCCCGCCCTCGGCACTTAAACTTATTGTTGTAGCAATATTTAAAACGGCTCAGTCCTTTGAGCCGTTTTCTTATTTTTTGTTTTGCAGC
>JBBTVJ010000037.1:0-2864 GCA_038063295.1 Patescibacteria group bacterium
TTCTTACTGCCCTTTTTTTGCAATCCGGAGAAAAAATAATAAATGGTGAAGGAAGGGTTGTTTTGGGAGACAGCATCCAAACCGGGCAAGTATCGCTGCGCCCAGCGGAATCGGCACTGAGATTCTCTTTTGAATTTGCAGATTCAATAAAAATTTCCCATAGCTGGATTTCTTCTTTCCCGGAAGCGCAGGAAATGTTTATTGCGGGTCGCCTTGGCATGTATCTGGGGTTTGCATCTGAATACGAAGAAATGAAAAATAAAAATCCGCATCTTGCGCTTGGAGTTGCGCACCTTCCAATACTAAACGGACAAAAAGCAACTTATGGCTCGCTTTTTGCGCCATCAGTGCCGCTGGCATCGCGCAACTACATGGCTTCGTGGCAATTTATTAAATTTTTGACAGGAAAAGAAACGTCAAAACTTTATTCTGATCTTAAAAAAAGTGCTTCCCCAAGAAGAGATTTATTTGCTTCGTATCAAGGTGAGCCTGCAAGATCAGTTTTTGCCGAAAGCAACTTGTCGCTTGTGTCGTGGCCTAACCCGGATCCCATAAAAACAAATACTATTTTTGAGGAACTTATAGAAAACATGGCTTTAAAAAAAGATACTATGCGCGGGCTCTTGGAAAAAGCGGCAAACCAGCTGAGGGAAATTAAAAAATAAAAATTATATATGGTGAACATGTTGAACCACAAATCAAAATTCAAAATTTTAAACTTTACACTGTCATTTTTAATTTTGATATTTACATTTTTAATTTTTTCTCCAGTTTTTGCTCTAACGGACACCACTGGGCCAAAAAACGCATCGGACTTGCCGCTTGTTACCTGCGGCGTTGGGGAAGGAAAAAGCTTCAAAGCATGCACCATCTGCGATATTTGGGTGCTGGCAAACAGAGTAGTAAATTTTCTGTTTTATCTTGCAACTCCAATTTTGGTAATAGTTCTCATTGTGGGAGGATTTATTTATTTGACCTCCGGAGGCAATCCCAAAAAAACAGAAAGTGCAAAAAGCCTTTTGAGCTCCGCGATTTTTGGAATTATAATCGCCCTTGCCTCTTGGCTTATTGTAAGCACGGTTCTTAAAAACCTGGCAAAAGAAGGGAATGAATTTATACTTCCGTGGCACAGCCTGCCTACATGCCCCGCACCGATACCGCCGGAAGATGTAGACTTAAAAAAACTGGGTGAATTAATGCGCAAAGGAGGCGAGCCACCAACCACAGAAACGGGAGAATTAGGCACAGAAGCGCAAGCTAAAAAGTTTTTTATAGACGCCGGGATACAAATTTCAAGTACCGGGGATTGTTCTGACCAGCAAAACCCAAAATGTACAAGTCTCATAGGATATCCAGCAACATCAGCTACTAAACTTATTAATATTCTGCAAATTTATTCGCATAATAACAAAACCGACGTTATTATTACCGGCGGCACAGAAGAAGGACATTCTGAAAATGGAGATCACGGTATTGGAAAAACAGGAATAGATTTAACGCCGGCAGTAAAAAGTAAAGTAAATTATCAGATTTTGGTGGATTATATAAATATTATTCCTGGAGCCTCTGCTCGTTGTGAATCGTCCCCAGATGCGCAAAGAAAAGTAAGAATAATTTCAGACTGTGGAGCTGGCACTACCCATGTGCATGCCACAATTCCAAGATGATGTTATAATAAATTCATGCTTCAAAATTTGGCGCAAATTATAAAAAACCCCCTGAAAGCTGACAATATTCCTGAGCTTATTGAAAACGTGGCAGATTTCGCAGTAGCAGTAGGACTCCCTATTGCCACAATATTTATAGTGTACTCAGGGTTTTTGTTTGTATCCGCAAAAGGCAACGAAAAAAAACTAGAATCAGCCAAAGAAACATTTAAATGGGCTGTTGTTGGAGCGGCGCTCATAGTAGGAGCAAGATTCTTGGCAGCCGCAATTGTTAACTTTGCCAAGGGATTATGATATAATAAAAAGGTCGAGTTAGAGTAATTAGTAACTATTATTTAAATTAGAATGAATAAAACATTATTAAAAACAGCTGTAAGCGCGGGAGCTTTATTTCCAATGTTTGTGTTTGCCGCAGACGCATTTACAATTCTTGCAAAGGTTGAAGATATTATCGCGCGCATTATCCCCATCATAATGGCAGTGGCCACTATTGTATTTTTATGGGGTATTGTAATGTATATCACTGCCGCTGGTGACGAAAAGAAAGCCGCTACAGCTAAAGCATACATTTCTTCGGGACTCATCGGACTATTTTTTATGGTTGCAATCTGGGGAGTAGTAAAAGCTTTGGTTGCCACCTTCGGCGTGGGAGGCGAAGGCATCCCACTCGGACCCGGTAGATAGACGTAGACGTAATTTATAAAAAGAATTATATTTAGAAAATGAGAAAAATAGTTATTATTTTGTCGGGTTTATTGTTAATTTTTCCTATTGTTGTATTAGCACAGTTAAGCGGTACTCCTGTTGCTCATTGGATTAACACAATCAATGATATAGTAAATTCTGTTATTTATATCCTAATGGGGTTGGCAACAGCTGTATTCTTGTGGGGAATGGTCAAGTACATTCAATCTGGAGCTGACGAAAAAGCAAAAGAGTCATCAAAAGGATATATAAAAGCCGGCATAATTGGATTATTTTTATCGCTTTCTATTTGGGGAATAGTAAATGTTATTGCAAGAACATTTGACGTTGAAGATGCTGGAATACCGATAGGACCGGGCTACAAAGATCCTAGAGGAGGATCGCTAATTAAATAAATTTCAACCCCCTCCGACAAACATCGGAGGGGGTTTGGTTTCAGGGAAGAAAGATTGACCAATCTTCCCTTTTGGGACATACCCTTTTAATCTTTTT
>JBBTVJ010000038.1:0-5721 GCA_038063295.1 Patescibacteria group bacterium
CTCCAAAAACTCTTGGTCGGAGTACTCTGATGCTTTAGCAACCATTTACTTAAATATTACGCTTAACAATTTTATAATCTGTCTTGCGACCTTTTTCTCCAATAATTTGGATTCATGTTTTATTATACTCTTATTTTGATTGATTGTCAACCCCCTCTTTATCAGCTTCTGCGGGCTTATTTTCTTTAACCTCCGCTTCTACTTTTGGTTTCTCTTCAACTTTTTTAGGCAACGGCACCGAGCTTAGCTCGGTTTTTAGCCGCGCTGAGCGCGGCACTACATTGATCTTTCGCCCTTCAATTATTTTTTCAGAAATAAGCATGTTATGAATCGTAGGAGATATTTGAGCTCCTTTAGAAATCCAGTATTTTATACGATCGGCATTCAGTTTTTTATCTTTATTTTTTGGATTTTTAAATCCCAAAATCTCCAGAAATTTTCCGCTTTTTGGAGCGTTTCTTTTATCGGTTAAGACAACCCTAAACATTGGGTTATTTTTTCTGCCGAATCTTTGAAGACGTATCATTAACATGGTGGCTACTTTAGCATATTAGCGAAGATACTGCAACTTGTTTTCTTTGTGTTCATCAAAATTGCGAGCATAGCGCGTAATGCCGTTTTCATCAGAAAGATAAAATAGGTATGGAGAAGTCTCTGGATTTAACGCAGCTAATATAGCATCTAATCCCGGATTTGCAATAGGTCCTGCCGGAAAACCGCGATATTTGTAAGTATTATAGGGAGAGTTAAAAGATAAATCTTCTCCTGTCAATTCGTCGCTTCTTTTTCCTAAAATATATGTTAGCGCTGCATCTACCTGAAGCCCGATTCCGCGTTCTATCCTCTTCCATAAAATACCGGAAACAATCCTACGATCTTTAGAATCACTTACTTCTTTTTCAATGATCGACGCCATTATGATAGTATCTCTATTTAAAAATAAGTCTTTTGTTTTGTTTTCAAAGTTTTTTTTCATTTTTTCTATTGCTTTTGTTGGAGTGGTGTTTTTAAAAAATCTATAAGTGTCTGGAAACAAAAACCCCTCTTCGCCAATTGCCGCAGCAACAAAATCATCTTTTGAAAAAGTCCCAACTTCATCAAATAATTCCCCTATTTGCTGGACCGTGTATCCTTCCGGAATAGTTATGGTGATTTCATTTGATTCAGCGGTAGGAGATAGCGGGCGCAAAAAAATAATAGCTAAAATTAGAGTGCCAAAAATAAATATTAAAAACAACGGTAAGACTTTCATAAGTATTTAGGATAATAACAAAAAAAACCCCCGATTTCCATCGGGGGCTGTTTTTATTTTCCATGTTTGGAGCTAAAAACATCCAAATTTAACTTATGTAAAACATCTTCCATAATCCCATTATTTTCTCTTTCATAGCTGTGTCCAATTTTATCACCAAAAAATCCGGTTTCAATTTCATAAATTTGCTTATCCACTGATCTTGCGAATGTTACATTAACCCCGAAATCGGTGCGTTTCATTTTATTATCTTCAAAAAAAGTACGTAAAAGCAGTGTGGGCACTTGCGCCATATGACGCAAACCCATATTTTCATCTGATTGCTGCATATCAAAAGCTGTATGCCAGTTGCCAGCTATAACAATATGAGCGTTGCTGTATTTTAAAAGCAGTCTTTCCGGCGGAATGCTGAGTGTTTCGTTTCGCGCGGTGTGAGGATGAACAGTTTTTAACCTTAAACCATTGCTAGTTGTATATCGAATCTTATTGTCTGGTAAATCTTTGATAATTTTTGAAAATACAATATTTTGAAGTGTAAAATAATCAATGCTCATCTCATACTTTTTTAATGTTGCGGCAACGCCACTCATGAGAAAACTTTCTAAATGAAGTTTAAAATAAGCAAGTGCCTGCACCGCATCTCCAGTTTGCCACAAATCGTGATTTCCAGCGCAGTATACAAAAGCTACAAGAAAAACGGTTATGATATTTGCTAGTTCTTCTTTACTTATAGCCTTGGGGTCTTTATTTTTCATAAATTCGTCAAACTTTATCCTAAAAACTTCCATTATCGGAGCTTGCACCAAATAAGCGGCAACATGCTCTTGGGTATTTAAGTTGAGTCCTAAAAATACTTCTCCTCGTAAATGGAGATCGTGTACCTTAGAGCCTTGAATAAAATCCCCTGACCCTACTAGTACGGACGCGTTTTCTCGCAAAATAATTTTGGGCAATTGCTCTAAAATGAATTTGCAATCCGTAAGAACTGTGCCGTCCGGATACGTTGCAAGAGAATGCATACAAGCAAAAGATACAATAACATCCTCGTTAAATTTTTCTGGCCACCGATACCGTATTTTGCTCCTGATCCATTCTTTAGAAAAGTCGTAAAGAGTTGTAACATTATCATAAACAATTCCCGCTTTAAAACGCACAAGTTCATCAATTTCTTTTTTTATAATATCCCTGGATATACCTAATTTTTCTTCAATAACACCGATGAATGTCGGGCGCTCTTTTATTACTTCGATGATTCTTTTTTGAAGTTCGGAAGAATTTACCGGGGCTTTTATAAGCTGTCTTTCACGGCTTACCAGATATTTAAAATCAGAGGTTGTAACGGTATAGTTTCCGTCTGTTCGAAATTTTATCACTCTGGTTCCGATTTCGCTTTCGGCATCATCACTTGTTTCGCGCTCGGACAATGCATGAAGTTCCGGAGTTCCTATATAGGGGCATTTAACTTCGCCGATGGCTGGCTTGTGTATTGTTACTCCGTATCCGCCAAATGCAGCAAAATCAGGAGATGTTTTTAGAACCTTGAGAATTGTTCTAATTTGGGTTTGAATTTTTGTGCTTGCAAATTTGCTGCGAAGACCAGACCTTTGTAAAGAAACAGGCAAAAGCGAGACGTCAACTTTTTCTTTTTTTTGTTTGCTCCCAATGTGTTTTACTGGCAACACTTGATCGTTGCTGTTTCCAAAATAAACAATGTCATCTTTTCTAAGTTCGCTTAAAAGTATAGCGATTTTGGACCCTATGGCTTTATCTTTTTTGGGGCTTGTGATGATATAAAGTTTTACTAGTTTGCCGTCCGGTTTTTTTAGTTTAGGAAGATAAATCGACAATTCTCTTGCAATTCGTGAAGTAAAAAGCAACTCCCACGCTTCTCGTTCCTCTTTACGAACACCTTTTAATTGGTTTTGTAATTGATTTTCCAAATAAGTTCCATTGACTAGTCCCGAGCAAAGGATCAAAAAATGAGCCCTATTTTGTTTTTGAACGAACTGATTAAGCTCCAAAAGCCCTTCTCGGAATAATTCATCACTTCCATAATAAAAACCGGAAAACGCTCCAACGTTGGCACCACCTTTATTATATTCATCGGGGGATATTTGAATTTCAAATGTTTCTGGTTTTAACAATTCAAAGCTTTTGCGGGAAACAGAAATCTCGTTTTTAACTTTGTCGAGAAAAAAGTCATATCCCTTTTTTTCCAATTGCGGACGCAGAAATTCAAGATATTCTTTTGTTTCTTCAATGTTGATTTTTAGCCTTTCTGCAATCAATGAAATAGATAAATCACATGGTTCATTTGCTAACATCGTCAAAAGCTCAAGGGCGTAACTTTTATTTATCTTGGATTTTTCTTTCTTTTTTCCGTTTATGGAGGCGGCGCCTTTTAGCTTTCTTTGTCCGCTCAATCCAGCGAATTTTGATAAATTATAGATCAGGAGACTATCCGCGTTTGGATAGGTTTTTTTAATAGCTTCTTTGATTTCATCACTTGTACCATTTGTATATATCTTACAAAATGCTTCTTGTTCTTCTTTGGTTAACCGTGTCCACTGGTTGCTTTTTGTCGAAATACGGCTTCTTGACAAATTATTATCCTCAAGAGCATGAAAAAATGTGGTTTTGCTAAATTGAATAGTTCCACTAGTTACATTGAGAATTTTTTTTGTTTCTTCTAGTATAGAGCTTTTAATTTTTTCCCATGGCTCATCCTTTATTTTTTCTAAAAAGTCTTTTTTGAATTCTTTCCAAGGAATTCTTAAAAACTTTTCTTTTTCCTTTTGAGACATCGGTGTACCTCATTCTCAAAGAATCCCTGTTTCTAGTTTATTATCCACAATAAAAGAGCGCAACGTTGACAAAACTTGTATTAAATGCGGGTCCACTAGGATTCGAACCTAGATCAGTGGTTTTGGAGACCACCATTCTGCCATTGAACTATGGACCCAGCATCAAAAGTGTAGCAAAAATTATCATCGCATGCTAGGGTTTAAAAAGATTGTGGGAGGTATATTTTGAAAATATTCGGCAAAGAGTTGAAATTGATTATCTTTGACGTTGACGGTGTTATTTTAGATTTATACGCTTGTTTTCAAGATAATCTGGAATGGGCAGCTTACGCCATGAACTTGCCAATTGAACCCATTGGTTTGGTACTTAATGCTTTTAGTTCTGGAGCTCACCGCGGGTATCCAAGGCTTTCAGAAAACATCAAACAACTTTTATGGCCCTCGCTCAATGAACATGAAATCAAAATATTTATAGAGTTTTTAATTCAAGCAGATAGAGAAAATCCATATCCTCCCATTCCCGGAGCCCTGGAAACAGTGCGATTTTTTCGAAACAACGGTGTTCTCACTGCCCTTTGCACCACAAATAACAAAAATGAGTTGTTTTCAAAACTTATGTTTGCAAATATTGATAGTAATTTGTTTGATTTCATGACTACTGGAGATACCGGTTTTATAAAACCAAATCCTCGTGCGCTTTCATTGATAACGGATTCGCTTGGTATTCCTAAAGAAAACACAATTTTTGTTGGTGATTGGTACCCAGATCTGGATGCCGCTTATGCCGCAGGCATTGAATTTATCGCAGTACGCACCGGCAAAATCCCGGATTTTGCTTTCATCCGCGAAGGTGTCCCAAAAAACCATATCCTAGATTCAATTTTTGATTTAACTAAAATAGTAACCCTTGATTAAAAATCGGGGTTATTTTTTTGTTTCTTTGTGAGGATACTGACCGTGGCACCAGCGACAGTATTTTTTAAGTTCAATTTTGCGCTCCACCTTTTTGCGGTTTTTGCGCGACCAATAGTTGATTCTTTTGCAGTTTATGCAGCTTAATTTTATTAAATTATCTTGAGACATATAGGCATTATACAAAAATTTTGTTAATATGCAAAAGTTGCCAGCGTAGCTCAGTTGGTAGAGCACTCCCATGGTAAGGGAAAGGTCGTCGGTTCAATCCCGACCGCTGGCTCAAAATAGAAAAATATTATATTATCCCTCTTAGATAATATTGACAAGGAGGTTAATATTGCGCTTCAAACAGATTAAAACATCTCTTAAATGGTGCGTGAGGTTGTGCCCCCTGCCTGTAATTTTGTGCTACTTTTTTGCTTTTTTTTACCCAAAACCTCTTGATTATCTGGTAACATCTGTCCACTTTTTTTTCTTTGGCACTTATCAAGAACCTGATATAAGCAGGTTTATTAAATTTGAAGAACCAGCAATAGGCGAAATATACGATTCACAAAAGAAAGTTGTCATAAAACTAGCCAAAGAATACAGAAGAATTAATCAATATTCTGATTTTCCGCAAATCGTTGTGGAAGCAGTTCTTTCCACTGAAGACAAAAGATATTTTCAGCATGACGGAGTAGATTACTGGACCTTGCTTACCAGCGTTATTTGGGATACGCTTGGAAGCAGGTGGATTGCAACAAGCAA
>JBBTVJ010000039.1:0-7141 GCA_038063295.1 Patescibacteria group bacterium
TTGGTTTTGCCTTTACGGCACGCTCTCGGGCTGCCGTAGTAACGCCCCCCACCGCATGGTGGGGGGTTTTCAATTTTCAAAAAAATTCTTCACTCCCAAATATGTGTAATATGCTAAGTCTACCAGAGTTTGCTCACGAAGGTTTTTATTATATATTTTATCTTCGTAAATATATCCGTATTCTATAACTATTGAAACGCCATCGCGCGAAGCATTGGAGCCTACTGCTATCAACTGCTGATCTTCTATGATAATATTTTTTTCTTTTGGATAATTGCTTGAGCGTTGTATTTTCAAGAGCTCATTTTTTATTGATTCTGCAATTTCTTTACTTACTTTATAATTTGGCAATTGTCGCTCTGGTATATAAATTGCAAATCCTTTGTATTTTCCCGGCATATCGTATGTATGCCCGGGGTAGTCATTAAAATGCAGATGCAAAACTATGTCTATATTGTTTTCGTTCGACCATTTATTTACCGCATAAAGATTTAGTGATGCGTTGTCAGCGGCTGGGTTGTGCTGAATTTTTACGTTTTTTATTACCGTACCGGATCTTAAAAACGACCGCATGGCAGATTTTAATGCATCTTTCCAGGATTTAATTTCTGTTTCCCCAGATTTTAAATAACTCACAAACCACTCGCTATAGTTTCCCTGATAGCTTCGGGTAGTATGCGGAAAAAATTTAAGGTCTCCAAAAAAATAATTATACAAATAATGCCCTGTTTGGGCATTTAAAGATTCTTCTGTCACGCCCCTGTACTGTGCGCCGTAAGATTCTTTGTCGTGCCCGGGAACAATTAGTATTTTTATGCTCCCATTCTCATATTTTTGTTTTAGCGACTCGGGTGTTGCTTTTTCCGGAAAAACAATGCTGCCTATATATCGAAATGTTGATACATCGATATATCGAAATATTACCAAAAGCGCAAAAATCAGAAATATAACAAGAATCACTTTGCACGGTCCACATTGAAGCGTTCCAATTGAAATCCTTTTCATATCATCTTATTATACAGTATATGTTAAGCTGGGCTCAAAAAAGAAAATTTGCCGTGCTTTTTATTTTTTTTGCTTTGATACTTGGCATTTCCGCCTTTTTTGTTTTAAGTTTTCGTGAACCTCAAAAAGTTAAAGAACCGGAAGCGGAAAAGTTGTCAATTATATGGTCGCGTTTTTTTGAGACAAGGGAAGGGTTTGTGGATATTGCGGCTTTGGTGGAAAACCCCAATAATTTCGGAGCACAAAAATTAATATATTCTTTTAAAATTTATGACAAGGATAATATTTTAATTACTATCAAAGAAGGAGAAACTTTTGCAGACGCGCTTGAACGATTCATAATTTTTGAACCCAATATTAAGGTAAACGAGCGCATGCCAGAAAGAATTATTATAGATATAAAAGACGCGGTTTTTCAGACAAGCTTTATTGATTTGCGTCCAAAAATAGATATTTTAGGAACAGAAAAATTCTTTGAAGAGTCTTTTTCCAGAGTTTTAGTAAATATAAAAAGCAGAGAAGAAAAGTCTTTAGAAAACATTGAAGCTACAATTGTGATATCAGCGGAAGACCAAAATGCCATAGCTATTTCTCGCACACAAATCCCATTTTTGGGTATAGGCGAAGAGCGTGCAATTGCTTTTACTTGGCCCAAAAATCTAAACGGCGCCTCTTCCATAGAAGTTTTTTTTAGATGACTAGAATTTTAAATGAAGTTGATTGGGTTTTGTTTTTAAGCGTTTTAATAATCGCTATTTTGGGCGTTGTGACCATGAAGCCCTTTGGCTTTTCTGCGTTTGATGAAAATAGCAATTATTTTTTTTCGCGGCAGATTGTCTGGGCGCTTTTTGGTATTTGCGCATTTTTTATAGCCTTTTTTATAAATTGGAACTTTCTTAAAACTAACAGCATTTTCCTTTTTTTGATTTATCTTTTGGTATTAGGCGCTCTTTTTATTCTTATTTTTACTGCCGATACAATAAGGGGGGCCAAAAGCTGGTATAGAATTTATTCTTTAAGCATTGAGCCGGTAGAGCTTATGAAACCGGTTTTGATACTTTTGCTGGCAAAATATTTTTCTAAAAGGCATGTGGAAATTGCCCGTTTGCGCCATATTTTTATTTCCGGAGCATACGCATTTTTACCGGCACTTCTTGTGTTTATGCATTCTGATTTTGGCTCTGCTGTAATACTTTTGGGTATTTGGCTGGGAATGGGTCTTTGCGGCGGAATAAAATTTAAGCACCTCATTTTTATTTTTTTATGCGGAGCTATCGCGTTTGCACTGTTGTGGGGATTGTTTTTAGAACCTTATCAAAAAGCAAGAGTTATTTCTTTTTTGGATCCAAAAAAGGATACAAAAGATACGGGCTACCATGCTTTGCAGTCGGTAATTGCTGTTGGCTCTGGCGGAATTTTTGGTAAAGGTATTGGTTTTGGCACTCAGTCCAGGCTGGAATTTTTGCCGGAACATGAAACGGATTTTATTTTTGCTTCATTTGTTGAGGAGTGGGGTTTTGTGGGGGCCGCGATTTTATTTTTATTTTTTGGGATAATTTTGCAGAGAATTTTACGTGCAGGGATTTATTCCGAAAGCAACTTTGAAAAACTATATGCCGCAGGGCTTGCATTATTTTTATTTTTACAAATAACTGTGCATATTGGCATGAATATTGGCCTATTTCCCATAACCGGTTTAGGATTGCCTTTCATGAGTTACGGAGGATCTTTCATTATTAGTTCTTTTTTTGCTTTGGGAATTTTGCAGAGTTTTAATGCTCGAAAAAAAGGCATTTTCATGGGTACCGAAGACCGCTATAAAGAAGGGATATTGTAAATGTTGACACATATTTGGGGCGTGCTAGTATTGTTACAACATGGGTATTTGACGTAGTTTTATTAGCGTGCTAACATAGAAAATACATATATGAAAAGTCAATTACCAGTACATCCGGAGGAAGCTACAAAAAAGCTATTTTCCGTGCTACCGAAAAGAACTAAAGATGTTTTAGAAAAACGTTTTGGCTTAGTTAAAAACGGAGAAAGAATGACCTTGGACGCCATTGGAAAGGGGTATGGCATCACTAGAGAAAGGGTGCGTCAGATAGAAGCTGATGGGCTTTCGCGCATAAAAAAATCCGATTCTATAAAAGAATTGGGTCAGGTTTTTACGGTCATCGAGAATTATTTTTCAGAAGGCGGCAAAGTATTTAAGGAATCACATATTTTAAATTTACTTGCTCAAAGTCCCAAACACGAAAATCACGTTTATTTTCTTTTATCACTTCATGCTCCATTTGTAAGATTTCATGAAAACGATTCTCTTCACAATAGGTGGGCTTTCGGGCACGCATCCCATTCTTTAGCCGAAAAAACCCTTTTGCAAACCGTATCAGAGCTTAGAAAAATCGGAAAGCCTGTGTCTGAAAATGAATTTTTGAATGTAATTGGTAATTGCGCAAAAAATGTTGCAGGAGAAGTGGTTTCTAAAATTTGCCTTACAAACTGGAAGGGAATTTCAAAGCTTATTTCTCAAAATTATTTTGGGCAGTGGGGCCTTGTAGAATTTCCCGAAATTAAGCCTCGGGGGGTTAAAGATCTTTCGTACATGGTATTGTCCCGCCACGGTTCGCCTTTGCATTTTTCAGAAGTAGCTGAAAAAATAACCAAACTTACTAATGAAAAAGCGCATGTGCAAACAGTTCACAATGAGCTGATAAAAGACAATCGTTTTGTTCTTGTTGGTCGCGGGCTCTATGCTCTTAAAGAATGGGGATATGTTTCTGGTATGGTAAAAGATGTTATCTCAGGTATACTTAAATCATCGGGTCCGCTTGCCCGGGAAAAAATTGTGGCTCTTGTAACTCAAAAAAGATTTGTAAAACCCAATACAATTGCCATAAATTTAGAAAACAAGAAATACTTTAAGAAATTGCCTGATGGCCGATATACTATCTCTAATTCTTAATTTTGTTTGGGGAGCTTGGTTCTTGTGGCTTCCTCTTTTTTTGTTTTTTATTTTAAAAGACGTTTGGCTTCAATATGCGCGCGCCATTTATCTTTCAAAAACAAAATGGATACTTTTAGAAATAAAGGTGCCCAGAGAGATAGCTAAAACTCCTAAAGCCATGGAAAGTATTTTTGCAGGAATTCATGGAACAAGCAGACTAGGCAATCTTTATGAAAGATATTGGAAGGGGTTTTTTGTTCCATGGTTTTCTTTAGAAATAGTCGGCAATAATACCGGTGTTCATTTTTATATTTGGTGTTCAACTTTTTTTAGAAAAATGATAGAGTCACAGATTTTTGCCCAATATCCTTCTTGCGAAATAAACGAAGTGGAAGATTACACAAAAAGCTTGCCTGAATCCATGCCTCATCCTGAATGGGGAATGTGGGGCACGGAACTTGTTTTGCAAAAGCCAGACGCGTATCCAATAAGAACTTATGAAGATTTTACGCTTTCCGAAAAAATCGCTTTAAAAGAAGAGGAAAAAAAAGTTGATCCGCTGTCTGCTTTGATGGAATTCTTGGGATCTTTAAATGAAGGAGAAAATATTTGGATTCAAATGCTTGTTCGCACGGCTGGGGATAAATGGAAAAAAGAAGGACAGCAGCTTGTAGCGAAACTTGCGGGCAGAGAACCAAAAGCTGAAGAGCCAGCCATTACTAAAATGATCTATTCTATAGATAAAGCCATCGGAGGCATATCGGCCAATGTTTCTGATAAAAAAGAATCTGCGATGCTCCCTAAAATAATGAATTTAACTCCCGGAGAAGTCGACGTAATAAAATCTATAGAAAGAAATATTTCAAAAATAGGTTTGGAAGTGGGTTTTCGGTGGATTTATATTGCACACAAAGATAAATATAACGTAGTTGCCATTCCAGCAATGAATGGAATTTTTAGACAGTTTGCTTCACCAACCTTAAATGGATTTAAACCCAACAAACTTATTACTACTAGTATAGACTACGTTTTAAAAGGAACCAGGGAGACAATAAGAAAGCGCAGGCTTTACAACGCTTATCGATTGCGTTCTTTTTTTATGCCGCCGTACCACAAAAAAAGCAAAGGTTTTGTTTTAAGCACTGAAGAGCTTGCCACGATCTATCACTTCCCAGGAGAAGTGGTGCACGCCCCGGGCTTTGCCCGCATTGAAGCCATAAAAGGAGCCCCTACAGTCAACTTGCCGAGTTAACCGATTTTTTTCTCATGTGGTATAATTAGCCGTAATGGACGATAAAATCACATATTTTGCGGAGGCGAATTTCAGAGGGAAAAATAAAAAATTCGGTATAAAAAAACCTGATCGCCGAAAGCATATGTATGTCATAGGAAAAACCGGCATGGGCAAAACCACGCTTTTGGAGAACCTTGCCATGCAGGATATTCGCAATGGCGAAGGCATAGCATTTATTGACCCCCATGGCGATACAGCTGCCAAGCTTCTCAATTTTGTTCCGGAAAGCCGGATCAAAGATGTGATTTATTTTGATCCGGCTGACACCGATTTTCCAATAGGGTTTAATGTTATGGAAAACGTTGATCCCGAACGGAGGCATTTTGTTGCCTCCGGACTTATGGGTGTTTTTAAAAAAATATTTGGAGTTGAAGTCTGGTCCGCTAGAATGGAATATATTTTAAACAACACCGTTTTGGCGCTCCTTGAATCTCCGGACTCCACATTGCTTAATATAAATCCAATGCTGGCCGTTAAAGAATTTAGAAAGAAAGTCGTTGAGTCTGTAACTGATCCTGTAGTCAAAGCTTTTTGGACTCAGGAATTTGCAAAATATACAGAACGCTTTGCCGCTGAAGCCACTCCTGCAATTCAAAACAAAATTGGGCAGTTTACTTCTAACTCTTTGATTCGCAATATTGTGGGTCAGCCGAAGTCGGCCTTTGATTTTAGAAAAGTAATGGATGAAAAGAAAATCATGATTATTAATTTGGCAAAAGGAAGAGTGGGTGAGGACGCCGCCAGACTTTTAGGAGCAATGATAGTGACCAAGCTTTATTTGGCCGCAATGTCGAGAGTAGATCAGCCTGAAGAAGAAAAACGTTCCGATTTCTTTTTATATGTCGATGAGTTTCAAAATTTTGCTACAGAATCTTTTGCAAATATTTTATCTGAGGCCCGCAAATACCGTCTTTCTTTGTTGCTTGCACATCAATATATGGCTCAGCTTGATGAAAAAGTAAGAGATGCTGTCATTGGCAACATTGGCACAATGGTTAGCTTTAGGGTTGGGGCTGAGGACGCTGAATTTTTTGAAAAAGAATTTTCGCCAGAATTTACAGCTCAAGACATAGTTAATTTGGGGTTTGCCAGCATTTATTTAAAGCTTATGATAGACGGCATTGCTTCGCGCCCATTTTCTGCTACAACTCTAGGACCTATACAAGTGGAAGAATCTTCTTTTAAAAACGAAATCATAGAATCATCTCGCAAAATTTACAGCTCATCAAGAGCTGAAGTAGAGCGCCGTATAGTAGAATGGCAGGAAAATTTAGATAAAGATAAAGATACTGCGGAAAAAACAGAAAAGCCAAAATTTGATGCAAGACCAAAATTTGAAGGGGTTTGTGCGATTTGCGGAAAAAAAGTTGAGGTTCCTTTTGAACCAGATCCTGCGCGTCCAATTTTTTGCAAAGACCATTTGAGTATGGCGGGGCAACACAGAACACCATCTCGAAATATTGAGAGGTCAAGACCACAGCAAAACGATGGTTTTATCTCGCTAAAAAACCTGAGGCGTTCTCCGTCACATGAAATATCGAGACCTGCTC
Source organism: Patescibacteria group bacterium (assembly GCA_038063295.1). GTDB lineage: Bacteria > Patescibacteriota > Minisyncoccia > UBA11713 > 2-01-FULL-45-33 > DATDXD01. The sequence goes on from JBBTVJ010000039.1 coordinate 6,800, forward strand.
GTCCCAGCCTTGCCGGCGGGAATGACCTTTCCGCTTTAAGAGAAGCATTGAAAAAATCTCTTGAAAAGCCAAAAGAGGAAACTACTGCAAAAACTTTAAAACCAGGAGATAAAATAGAGCTTTAACATGCTTCTTAGAAAATTAATTTTTTTGCTTTTTATTTTAATTTCTATTGCGTATGCTATATATACCGCGCGCGGAGTTTTGTTTCCGCCCCGTCTTGTTATTTTTTCTCCGGAAAACGGAAAAAAAATTTCAGGAACTCGAGTTTATTTTTCTGGCGCAACTATTCCTAATACTTCAGTATGGATAGATGGCGGTTTAGCGTAAAGCGACGAATCC
>JBBTVJ010000040.1:0-3075 GCA_038063295.1 Patescibacteria group bacterium
CCCCAAAATGTAAGGGGGAGGGAAAACGCGAAACCAATACTATGCCGCAGTGGGCTGGAAGTTCGTGGTACTATCTTCGCTACATTGATCCCAAAAATCGCAAAAAAATTGCTGATATAAAAAAAATGAAATACTGGCTCCCGGTAGATTTATATTTTGGGGGCATGGAGCATACAACTTTGCACCTTTTGTATTCGCGTTTTTGGCATTTGTTTTTGTATGACAAAAAATTAGTTCCAGTTCCGGAGCCCTACACCAAACGTGTTCCACACGGAATTATTTTGGGGCCCGATGGAGAAAAAATGTCCAAATCAAGAGGAAATATAGTAAATCCGGATAATATTATCAAAGAATATGGAGCTGATACTCTTCGTATGTATGAAATGTTTTTAGGTCCGCATGAGGCAACAGTTGCTTGGAAAACAGAAGGTATTGTGGGTATCAAAAGATTTTTAGATAGAATATGGAAATTAAGTCAGCGATCTGGTCATTCTGATACGTTTGTAGATTCGGATCGTTTATTACATAAAACTATAAAAAAAGTTACGGAAGACATTGAAAATTTTAGATTTAATACTGCGATTTCCGCGCTCATGATTTTTTTGAATAAAATCGAAAGACTAGATGTTAAAAATTTGAAATTAGAAATTAGAAATTTTTTACTGCTTCTTGCTCCTTTTGCTCCACACATGACTGAAGAAATTTGGAGAAATATTTTAAAAAATAAAAAATCAATTCATCTGGAGGCTTGGCCCAAGTATGATCCAAAACTTATAGAAGATGATATATTTGAGCTCATTGTTCAAATAAACGGCAAAGTGCGCGACAGATTTGAGGCGCGTGTTGGAATTTCTCAAAACGAAGCCGAAGACTTGACATTTTCTAGGGAAAAAGTTAAGAATATTTTAGGACCCCAAAAGCCGAAAAAGGTGATTTTTGTGCCCAATCGGCTAATCAACCTTGTCCTTTAACCTATCGTGGGAGGAAGAAATGGGAAAAAAACTAAAAGTATTTTTTGCTCACGATCCTTATAATTTTTCTAATCCAGAGCATTTAATTATTAATGCTTTTTCGGAAGAAGGAGCTCGTAAAATAGCAGACGAGTATCGGGATTACAATCATCCAATTTTTAGAGATCCTTCAAGAACCTTATGTAAATGTGTGGGATATGCTTTGGAAAATTCAAAACCAGGAGTTATTAAGTGATTGTTACAGCGAATGTTAGTATGATTACTACTGGCGCAACATTGCGCCGGGTTTTTTGTTTTATTAATGCATGTGCGGGATCATGGGTTATATCGGCAAGCGAAACGCTTTGCCCATTGTGCTTGATGGCTTAAAAAAGCTTGAATACAGGGGCTATGATTCTGCGGGAATTGCGTTTTGGGACGGCAAAGAAATTTTTCTTAAAAAACAATCTGGCAGAGTGGCACAACTAGAACAATCTTTAAATTTAAAATTGTTTTCCGGAAACACTGCTATAGCCCACACACGCTGGGCAACGCACGGAAAGCCGAACGATGCAAACGCTCATCCTCACAGCGATTGCAAAAATGAAATTTTCGTAGTTCATAACGGAATTATAGAAAATTACAAGGAACTTAAAGAGGCTCTTTTGCGCGAAGGGCATGTTTTTTTATCCGATACAGATAGTGAGGTTGTCTCTCACCTCATAGAAAGGGAACTCATTTTTTATAAAAATAATTCTTTAGAAGATGCGCTTTCTGGGGCACTAAAGCACATTATTGGTACTTTTGGAATTGCTGTTATTTCAACAAAAGATCCAAAAAAAATTGTTGCGGCTCGAAAGGGTTCGCCACTGATCTTGGGTGTAGGTGACGGAGAGTGTGTGGTTGCATCTGACGCCGCGGCAATAGTGGGCATTACAAAAAAAATCATTTATCTTTACGACAATGATATGGATGTATTGACTGCAAATAGCTACAATATTTTTAATTTTTCTAAAAAACCAATGCCGCGCAAAACAGAAATTATTGATTGGGATATTGGTTCAGCTCAAAAAAGCGGATTCCCGCATTTTATGAAGAAAGAAATTTTTGAGCAGCCAGAAACATTAAAAAACTCTCTTCGGGGGCGTTTTTTAAGCGATGGATTTACAAAACTTGGCGGGCTTGAGGATATAAAAGAAAAATTTTTTGCATCAAAGCAGATTGTGATAGTTGCTTGCGGAACTTCTTACTATGCCGGTATGCTGGGAAAATATTACTTTGAAGAAATTGCTAAAATTCCGGTTTTTGTGGAACGCGCTTCTGAGTTTAGATATCGCAATCCGATAATTTACCCCAACACGGCTGCTATTTTTATTTCGCAATCTGGAGAAACTGCCGATACCCTGCACGCATTGCGCGAAGCCAAAAAAAGAGGCGCACTTACTTTGGGGGTTGTAAATGTAGTAGGTTCTACTATTGCAAGGGAGTCAGATGCCGGAGTTTATAACCATGCGGGACCTGAAATTGGAGTAGCTTCCACAAAAGCATTTTTATCACAAGTAGCGGTACTTATGCTTATGGCACTATTTTTGAAAAATAAAAACGCCAGCATTGTTAATGAATTTAAAGCTTTGGCGTCAAAAATGGAAAAAATACTCCGTAAGGATGGTGAAATAGAGACCCTAGCAAAAAAGTATTTGCAGTATTCGCATTTTGCCTACATTGGAAGAAAGTATAATTTTCCAGTTGCCTTGGAAGGTGCGCTCAAGCTTAAAGAGATTGCATACCGCTACGCAGAAGGATATGCTTCTGGAGAGTTAAAACACGGACCAATTGCGCTGGTGGATGAAAATATGCCAACCGTGGCAGTTGCCACCAAAGGTAGCATTTATGAAAAAATCATTTCAAATATCGAAGAAGTAAAAGCAAGAGGGGGCAAAGTAATTGCAATTGCTACGGAAGGAGATAAAAATATTTTATCAATTGCAGACGACACGTTTTTTATTCCAGATTCTTTAGAAATTTTATCTCCCATGCTTTCTGTAATTCCGCTTCAGCTTTTTGCTTATCATACAGCTTCGCTTTTAGGGTTGGACGTTGATAAGCCCCGTAATTTGGCAAAATC
>JBBTVJ010000041.1:0-1095 GCA_038063295.1 Patescibacteria group bacterium
CTCCCACATTTGAGGTCATAATTATCACAGAATTTTTGAAATTTACATGCCTGCCTTTGGCGTCCGTAAGGTGGCCGTTGTCTAAAATTTGAAGCATGATATTGAAAATTTCAGGGTGCGCTTTTTCTACCTCATCAAATAAAAGCACGCTATAAGGCCTATGGCGCACAAGTTCTGTAATATTTCCTCCCTCTTCATATCCCACATAGCCCGGGGGGGAACCAATAAATTTGGAAACTGAATGTCGCTCCATAAACTCCGACATATCAACCCGCACCAATGATTTTTCATCATTAAACATAATTTCTGCAAGAGCCAAAGCAAGTTCGGTTTTTCCAACGCCAGTGGGACCCATAAACATAAAAGAGCCGATGGGTTTTTTTTCGTCAGCAATGCCCGCGCGCGATCTTCGAATAGCTTGAGCTACTTTTTCTATTGCTTCATCTTGGCCCACCACTCTTTCACAAAGAGCCAATTCCATGCGCAAAAGCTTATTTTTTTCTTCCTCCACAATCCTCTTTACCGGAATACCTGTCCAGCGAGCGACAATATCTGCAATATCGTCTTGCGATACTTCTTCTTTCATTATTCTGTTTCGTTCCAATTTTTTAAGCTTTTTTTCCAAAGAAAAAATTTTAGCCTCGGCTTCGGGAATTCTGCCATAACGTATTTCAGCAACTTTAGAAAAATCTCCGGCACGCTCCGCCAAGTCAGAATCCTGGCGCAGCAAATCCAGATCTTTCTTGAGCTGGCGTATGGAGTCGATTGTTTCCTTTTGGTTTTTCCAACGCAATTCCAACGATGAACTCTTTTCCCGCAATTCTTCAATGTTTTTAATTACAGATTTAATTTTTAGTTTTGAATTAGCATCATTTTCTTTTTTTAATGCCTCTTTTTCAATTTCCAGGCGCATAATGTCACGCTTTAAATTTTCAAGATCTGTCGGCTGGCTATCCATTCCGAGGCGCAAAGAAGATGCTGATTCATCTATTAGGTCTATAGCTTTGTCCGGCAGAAATCTATCTGTTATGTATCTGGCAGAAAGATTTACTGCCGAAACTATTGCTCCATCGGTAATGTGAACTCCGTGGTGAA
>JBBTVJ010000042.1:0-4188 GCA_038063295.1 Patescibacteria group bacterium
AGCAAGTGCCGACCCCCCATAGCTTATGAATGAAAGCGGTATACCGGTAAGAGGAATTAGTCCAGAAATTGCAGCTATATTGATCAGCGCCTGGTAAGTTATGACAAGTATTATGCCTGCACCAAGAAGGTAACTAAAAGAATCTGGCGCTTTACTTACTATATAAATTCCGCGCAAAAAAACAAATAAAAACAAAACGAGTATCAAAATACTTCCCAAAAAACCCAATTCTTCCGCAATAACAGCAAAAATTGAATCGCCTAAAGTTTCAGGTAAAAGACCAAACTTATGGAAAGAAAGTCCGAAGCCCTTCCCGAAAATTCCTCCAGATCCCATAGCGGTAAGAGCTTGATTTAATTGATACCCCGCACCGCTAACGTCATACGAAGGATTTAAAAAAACCATGATTCGAGAAAGCCTGTATGGTTCTAAAACAACAGAAACTCCCAAAAGCGCAATTATCAAAAAAGCCATAAGCGCTATTTGCTTTAGTTTCCCGCCGCTTATAAAAAAAAGAGAGAAGACCGTTAGCAACAAAACAAAAAGAGTTCCTATATCGGGTTGAAATATTAAAAAAGATGCCACGAATCCACTCATGATGAAAAACGGCAAAAATCCAAATTTAAAAGAAGAAATATCTTTAGACCTTGTTTCAAGCCAAGCGGCAAGATAAACTATAAAAGCAAATTTTAAAAATTCCGACGGTTGGAAGGAAAGCCCAAATAAATTAATCCATCTGCGTGCACCTCCATGATAAAAACCCAAAGCTGGCACAAAAACCAGCGTCATTAAAATAACTGCGGAAATTATAAGCGGCAAAGACAAGTTTTTCCATTTTCTATAATGAAACTTTAAAGAAAATAAAAGGAAAATAACCCCGGGTATGATTCCCAAAATAACTTGATGTGAAATATAATAATATGAATATCCAAATTTTATAGAAGAAAGTCCCAAAGATGCAGAAGCAAGCGTAAAAAGGCCAATAGCAACTAAAATAATAACAGAAATCATAAAAATAGTATCGTATCCGGAGAAAAATTTTATCATGCTTTTTTAATAATCCTGCCAAATTTTCCCAAAAATTGTCCGTCTAAAAAAGCAGGATCACCAGAGATCAATAAGCACCTTACGCCTGAAGAATATTTATAGGGATTTAAATATGTTGAAGCGTCTTTAAAATTGTTTGAATCAAACACGTTGATATCTGCTATAAAGTTTTTCTTTAAGATTCCTCTATTTTCTAATCCGAGCATAGCAGCAGGAATGCTGGTAACTTTTTTTACTGCTTCCTCCAGAGTTAAATTTGCGCTGCGCGCTATTTTTGAAATGAATCTCGGAAATGCCCCAAATGAACGGGGGTGCACAAAATCATGAGTTTTTTCAAAAGATAAATTGTACCCTGCGCCGTCGCTAGATACACAAGAATATTCTTTTTTTATTGCAGTAATGAGATTTTCTTGAAAAATCGAGCGCCCAAAAATAGTAACATTAAGATTATTAGCTTTTAAAATTTCTATAATAGTTTCTTCTGGGCTTTTGCCGTAATCCTCTGAAATTGCTTTTAAGCTTTTCCCCACAATGTTTTTATCTTTAAAAGCAGATGCAATTAAAATGCGGTCAGAATGCAAGGTAATGCTTCTTAGATAATCAAGTATGTGCTCTAAACTTTTTAAGTCAGACAGTTTTCTTACAATATCCTTCATATCACCTGCTTTTGCCCACAAAGGCAAAAGCGCAATGAGATGAGAGCCAGTACGCAAATATGGAAATACATCAAATGACACATTAACGCCGTCTTTTCTTGCTATTTCTATAATATTAATAGCCTTCAGAAAATCCGCCCACGCATCTTTGCCCACCGCTTTAAAGTGAGAAATAACTGTTAAAACTCCGCTTTGCCGCGCCAATTCAACGGCGAAAGCAACTGCAGGCAAAAAATCTTTACCCTCGTCGCGAAGATGAATTTTATAAATACCGTTTGCTTTCTTTATTTTTTTTAAGAAAATCTTTGTTTCTTCTTTTAAGATCTCGGTTAAATAATGAAAAGAAAAATTAGACGATAATCCCAAGGCCCCTTCCTCTAAAGACTTTTCTAAAAGAAATAACCTTCCTTTTGGATCATCTGAATTTCTAAGTAAAGTTTCTTGACCTACTAGTGTCGCGCAATTTACACCGATGCCATTTTTTTCAAGAGATTTAAAATATTCTTCTACGCTGTTCCAATCGGCGTTAATTGGCAAATTAGTCCAACGTTCAAGACCAGAAAACGATTCGATTTTTGCCAAGGGTGCCAGTGATTCTCCGCAGTTGCCCAATAAAATAGTGCTTATCCCTTGCGTTAATAAACTTTCTTGCAAAGAAGCATAAAAAATAGTTCCATAAACATCAGAATGGTTCGTTATATCAATAAAACCCGGGGACACAGTAAGTCCAGCGGCATCAAAAACAAAATCGGCTGTTTCTTGGGACAAATCACCGATTTTTGAAATAACATCTTTTTTTATGCCAATATCTCCCGCAAACGGCGCAGATCCCGTGCCATCAATTATGGTGCCGTTTTTAATGATAACCGAATAAGCCATAATTATATTCTACTATTTTCTATTTTCAAAAGCATGCTTTAGTGTGCTTTCATCTGCGTATTCAAGTTCAACCCCGCTTGAAAGCCCTTTTGCAAGACGCGTAATTTTAATAAAACTCGAAGGAACTGTTTTTTTTATATATTCACAGGTAAAATCTCCTAATTTTGTTGAGGGTAATGCTAAAATGATTTCACTGGCTTTCTTTGTATTGTTTTTGAGAATTTCTATCCTATTTTTTGGAACGCTGTTTCCGTCCAATGGATCCAAAAGCCCCCCTAAAACAAAATATACCCCGCCATGAACTCCAGTTTTTTCAAAATTCAGCAGGTCGCTGTCTTTTTCCACCACCATTATTTTGGATTTGTCTCGTCTGGAGTTTTCGGAACAAAAACCGCAAAACTCTCGACTATTAGCGCCCAAAAGAAAAATTCTCGAGCAATTCTGGCATCTTGCCAGATACCGATCTAATGATGAAATCAATTCTCCCATTTTTTTGCGATCGTTTTCATTAAAATCCGTCAATGAGTAAACAAAGCGGCTTGCCTGCCGTGGACCTATTCCTGGAAATCTCTGAAAAAAAGATTTTAATTCCTGAAAAAAATCATTCTGCATATTCTTCAGGTTTTTCCAACAACTCAGCTTCCACTCCAATTTTGTTTTCCGTAATTTTGTAAACATCTTTATCAATTTTTCCAAGCTCTTTGTATCCGCTATTATAATGAGAAACTGTAGTGCGCAAAGAAGTTCCAAGTTTTTTATAATATTCTTCGTAAGATCCGATGTGTTTTCCTAACTCCCCTACCCTGCGCTGTATTTCTTCCGCACGCTTTTCAATTTCAAGAGCTTTTAAACCCTGCATTACTGTCTGAAGATACGCCAAAAAAGAAGTTGGGGAAACAATGATGACTTTATATTTGCTGGCGGCTCGTTGAATCAGGTTGCTTTCATCCGAGTCCCCGACAGTGTTTGTTAAAAGATCATAATAAATACCCTCCGAAGGAATAAACATGAAAGCAAAATCCATGGTGCCTTCTCCAGGGCGGATATATTTTGCAGTTTCTTGAATGCGAAACTTTAGATCTTGAACAAAAGCTTTCTCAAAAGCAATTTTATCGTTTTCATTTTTTGCATTAACAAAGCGATTATAATTTTCAAGAGAAAACTTTGAATCAATCGGAACAACTTTTTTGTTCAAAAACACAACCGCGTCAACGATTTCTCCATTTAAAAAGGCGTGTTGCATTTTATATATCCCTGGCGGAAGCACATTTTTAAGTACAGTTTCAAGGTAATACTCGCCCAAAACCCCGCGCTGTTTGGGATTTTTTAAGACATCTTGAAGAGATTTTAACTGTTCTGCAAAGCCTTGTGTCTGCCTCCCGATTTCTTTTACAGAAGTAATTTCTTGGGTGATTTCTCGAATGAGTTTAGAGCTTTCTCCAAATTGGTGCTGCAAAATTCTGGTGGATTCCCCCATTTTTTGATCCAGTTTTTTATCAATATTTTGGGCAAAATCATTTATTTGGTTTTGGAGCATCAAAAATGCCTGAGAAAAAGACGAGTCATTTTTTTTTCTCCGGAAAAGAAAATAAAACAAAAAAAATGT
>JBBTVJ010000043.1:0-2557 GCA_038063295.1 Patescibacteria group bacterium
TTTTGAGTTGGGGTCTCCGCCCTGTATCACAAATCCTTGAATTACTCTGTGAAATTTGGTGCCATCGAAAAATCCTTCACGAGACAGCTTCAAAAAATTTCCTGCGGTTTTTGGGGTTTTATCCAAAAAAAGCTCAAGAGCTATATCGCCTTCGCTTGTACGCAAAATTATAATCGGATTCTGCTTATTTTTAAACACAAAAAACAGTCCCGCCACTGCGGCTAACACAACGATTAATATTGTGAGTTTTGTCAGCGTGTTCATTTTTTGATTTTAGCATATAATAAATTTATGTTAAATACATTTTGGCATGTTATTTTGATCTTTGCGGCTTTCGCAGGTTTTTTACTCGCTTTTTATATCAGGCACAAAAAGCAAGCCAATGAAAAACTGATTTGTCCACTGGATTCTGATTGCGAATCAGTAATTCACAGCAGTTATTCGATGTTTTTAGGATTCCCGGTTGAAGTTTTAGGAATGATTTACTACGGAGTCGCTGCTTTATCTTACGGTTTATTTTTGATGTTTCCGCAATTCGTTTTACCAATTGCGGTATTTTTTGTACTTGTTTTATCCACGGCTGCGTTTTTCTTTTCCTTGTATCTTACCTCAATTCAGCTTTTTGCTATAAGACAGTTATGCACATGGTGTTTGGTTTCTGCAGGACTTTCTACGGCAATATTTTTTACAACTTTGGCGGGATCAGAATTTGGTTTTTTGAATTTGCTTTTTGAGTACAAATGGATAATTCTCATGATTCATCTTTTTGGTTTTGGCATAGGCTTGGGGACAGTTACGGTTACAGATGTACTGTTTTTTAAATTTTTAAAAGATTTGAGAATTTCAGAATTTGAATCAGATGTACTGCGCACGCTTTCACAGATTGTTTGGTTTGCTTTGGCAGTGGTTATAATTTCTGGCATCGCTCTTTACTTGCCGCTTATGGAAGAATTAAATCAGTCGGGAAAATTTTTAGCGAAAATGTCAGTGGTAGCAGTAATTTTAATGAACGGAATATTTTTAAATGTTGCTGTATTTCCCAAGTTGATTAAGATTTCTTTTGGCGGAAAGCATGAGCACCAAGAAGGCGAGCTGGGAAGATTGAAAAAAGCAGCTTATGCTTCTGGGGCCGTATCTCTTGGTTCATGGTATTACGCATCAGCTTTGGGTATAGCAAAAAATCCCACTTTGGGATTTTGGGGGCTTTTGATGGTTTACCTATTTATTTTGGGCGCTGGAATTTTGGTAAGCCAAATTTTCGAAAAATCAAATTCAAGAAGAGAAACTTAAATTCCGGCAACTACTTGATGATTTTGTAGTTTTGTGTAATCATATACCCAGAAATTGATAGGCGGCAAAATGAAGCCTGTTTCTTTAAAAACCGATATTTTTCTGGATAGTGCTGATCCAAAGGAAACTAAAGAGGCGGTAAATATACTCGGTTTTTTGGACGGTCAGACAACCAATCCTTCTTTGCTTGCAAAAAATCATAATATTAAAGGAAATGTTCTTAACTCTTACCGCGAAAATATAGAGAAAATTTCTGATTTGGTATCTAAGTCTGTATCTATTGAAGTATATTCTGACAAAAGTACCACTGCCCAAGATATGTTCAGGCAAGCTCGCGCCATGAATTCATGGGTACCAAATGCGCATATTAAATTTCCAATAACACCAAACGGAATCGAAGCCTCCAGAATGGCTTTAAATTGCGGCATCAATGTGAATATGACTCTTTGTTTTTCTCAAGAACAAGCGGCAGCGGTATATACTGCAACTTTGGGGACGAGAAAAGGCGATGTGTTTATTTCACCGTTTGTGGGAAGGCTCTATGATACTGGGCAAAGTGGGATGGATTTGGTACGAAATATTATTCAAATGTACAATGATGGCAACGGCCATGTTGAAGTGCTTACAGCAAGTGTTAGGAATCTAGATCAATTTGTTTTCGCCATTCATTTGGGTTCAGATATTGTAACAGCTCCTTTATATGTTCTAAAAGAGTGGGCGAAACATGGAATGCCCTTGCCTCCGCAAAACTACGAGTCGCCAGTTGACTCATTTGGCTTTAAACCCATTCCGTATAAAAATTTTAACCTGTCTGGACGCTGGTTTGATTTTAATATAACCCACTTACTAACTGAAATCGGTCTCCAAAGATTTGCGGATGACTGGAATAAACTACTTGAAAAATGAATTTTTTTAAACCCTGTTTACAAAACAGGGTTTTTTGTTATCATAAAAAGAGAGTTGTTGGAGCGGTTCCTTGAGTCGACGTTTAAAGGCACTACCAAATCGCAGTGAAAATGAACTTTACGCAATTAGCTTGGCGCACGAACTAATAGATAAATTCGAAGTTTTCGACAACTGTATTCTCAGTTTGGAATTGGATGAGGCTGGTATTGACATGCTTTTAATAAAAAAACTGAAAAACTGTAAAATTTTCCGATTTCATCTTCAGCATAAATCTTCAGATAAAGCCGCAGATTTTTTTAGAATGTGCAATCCGTGTATTCCTGTTTGGATTGTAAATAAAAAAGTAAAATCGCACGAAGCC
>JBBTVJ010000044.1:0-9506 GCA_038063295.1 Patescibacteria group bacterium
ATGACGGATCAAGTGTTCCTTCCATCACTCGGCGTTGGATTTCCCAAGAACGACGTGCAATCGTTCCGAGGACATCGTCTGCGACAATGTGCTTCGTCACGGCGACAATCTCCTTTTAGTTAGTTGGTTTTTGGGTTGGTTGTGGATTCAATGAACTACTGTTTAATTATATCAAATCTACAGAGAATGTCAAGCCTAAAAATAGCAGGCGGTTAGTAACTAGAAAATCTCAAATTTCCCAAACTATCAATTTCGAGTTTTATTGTGCCATCTTGATCGGTGCGAAAAACCTGAGAGCCAATAGATGCAAGGCGCGAAATAATGTCTTGATTCGGATGACCGTAGCTATTTTTGCCAACTGGAATTACTGAGTTCTCGGGTTTTGCAAAATTTAAAAACTTTTGTGAGCTGGAAGTTTTGGAACCTTGATGACCGACTTTTAAAACATCGATATCGCTAATTTCGCCTTTTTTTATTAAATACTCTTCCAGTTTTTTCTCCATATCCCCGGCAAATAATATTTTTTTATTTTTGTACGATAACTCTGCAACAACCATTGAATCATGAACTTGCTTCAATGATTTTCCCTCAAATGATTTATCCGGGTATATTAATCTGAGCATTGCTCCTTCAAAGAAATTCAAACTCAGTGGTCCATCAACTACTATTTTTTTTAAACCTCCCCCGCCTTCGCCAAGGCTTCGGTGGGCAAGCAACTTCTCATCTACAAGCTTGTGAAATTCTTCCGCTTCGGGCGTATCATAATTTACTCCGGATTCAAAAATATAGTCAACATCGTAATTTTTTAAAACTTCAATTAACCCTGAAATGTGATCCGCGTGAGGATGAGAAAGCACAACTACATCTATGTGGCGATCGTTGAAATCCAAAACCTCCGACAATATAGGCAAAATTCTATTCGGGGGACCACCGTCGAGCAAAATCTGCGCGCCATCGCGCGACTCAATGAAATGCGCGTCTCCTTGCCCCACATTAAAAAAATATATTTCTATGTCAGGCTTTTTTAAATTTGTAAAAACAGATCCCCAAACTAAAAAATTCCAGGAAAGCAAAATCAAAATTGCGCTGCCAACGATTTTTCCTTTCCAAAGGCTAAAAAATTGAAAAAAATTTTGCTGCATATATCTGATAAGATATTAAAACATAAGAAACCGAGGCTATCCATACGCCCAAATTTTTAAACATAAATGCCACAAGTCCGCCCAAAAAACTAAAAGCCATAACGTACGGAACCACAGCCACAATAAAAATATTTGCAATAGGGCTCAAAAATGACACAAAATTGCCCCAACTTAAAAGAAGCGGCAGCACAAAAATCTGAGCCCCCAAAGTAGAAGCGGCGTTTTCTTTGATAGAAAATATTTTAGGCAAAAAACTTAATTTTTTTAAAAAAAATGGGGAAGCTACAATAAGTCCAAGCGTTGCCAAAAAAGAAAGTTGAAAACCCCTATCAAAACTCAACACCGCTGGGCTCCACATTACCATCAAGAACGCCGACCAAAAAAGAACAAGCACCGCAGTTTTTGCTCTCCCAGAATAAAATACCAAAAGTCCTATTATGCCCATAATTGCGGCCCTTACCGCAGGAGCTTCGGCTCCGGTCATTAAAACAAATAAAATAATTCCCAAAACCGCCGGCAAAAAACCGAAAAACTGCAAAAGCGCTGCGCCCACCACTGTGATATTGTATCCGGAAAGCACTAAAATATGGATTGTTCCGCTCTTTTGGAAAGCCTCTTTAACGCTTTCTTCCAAAACTCCCTCGTTGCCCAAAAGCATACCGCTCGCAAGCGAAAAATGAGGCTCCGGAAGTACAGATTTTAATTTTCTTTCAAACTCTTCTTTTATCAAAAGTAGAGAACGCATTATTTTGCTTGGTGGGGCAAAACCAATTTTTTCAATTTTAGGAAAAACCATCTGCGAATAAATTTTGTCTTTAGCTAAAATCTTTTTCATATTTATATTTTTAAAGTTTTTTGGTTCTTCAATGCTCCCAGAAATACTTAACACATCTCCATATTTATACTGCGGAAAAACTTTAGTAACTAAAAGAATTTTTCCTTCATCGGAAAGCGCAACAATCCTTTGGCTTGCTTGTGTAAATTTATTTTCCAAAACAACACCTTCAATGGTCAATATTTCACCATAAAAATTGTGCAGATTGTCTTTTTCTATATTTTTTTCAAAATACGAAAGGCGAATAATTCCGAGGAAAAATAAAAGCAATGCTAGCGCTAAGATACTCACTTTCTCAAACCGAAAGCTTTTCAAAAGCGAATACTGTACTGCCATAAAACCACAAAGCGCTCCAAAAATTGCCCATGATAATTCCAATGAAACGTCAAAAAACGAGCGAAGTCCGACACCGCCCAAAAATGAAAGCAAAAGAATTGGAATTAATTTTGTTGCCACAGCTCGCCCTGCGCGCTGTCAAGAGCTTCATTTACCAGCTTGTCCGCTTCCTTATTCTGCTCCCTAGGCACATGGCTAAAAGTCACTCTAGCAAAATCCATCTTTAAATTCCATACAGCAATAAAAAGCGGGAACATTCTTTCTTCTTCAATCTTGTATTCACCGTTCAACTGCTTTGCCACAAACTCGGAGTCCATATTCATGTCAATTGACATTTTCTTGGTTTTTTCTTTGCCAAAAATCTGTTTTATTTTTTTAAGAGCTGAGATAACCGCCGCGTACTCGGATTCATTGTTAGTTTTTTTACCAATTGCTTCCCCATACTTTTTAATAGTTTTTCCAGCGCTGTTGCAAATAACCACCCCGATTGCCGCCGGCCCCGGGTTGCCACGGGATCCGCCATCTGTATATGTAACTATTTTTTTACTATCTTCCATGGAAGTTTTTGGTTAGCCTCCAAACGAAAAGCGGCTGCGGTTTTGTGTCCCCCACCGCCAAATCGCGCAGCGAGTTTTGAAACATCTACTGCGCCATTTGAACGCAGGCTTACAACTATTTTATCCTTTCTTTGAGACCACACTATAGATATCGGTGGTTTTTTTTTGTAAAGTTTTTCGGCAATGTTATCAATCCGATTTCTTGAATTCACAGCCAGTGTTTTGTGCCCCAAAAATTCTACTAATTCAGCATCGTCTACCGCCTCAGCAACCAAATCGTTTTCGTATTTTAAAATTACGGCGCCTTCTTGGATGCATTTTTTAATTTTTGACTTATTTTCCCAATCATTTGCCAGCTTATTCCAAATTTTAAAATCTTGTTCTTTTGTCCGCAAATAAGCTGTAAGTTCTTTGGTAAAAGGTAAAAATTTCCACAAATCCTTTGCCTCAATATGCAAAAGAAATTTGGGAACTTTCTTTTTTGAAAAAAAATACTGCCAAGCAAGCGTAGAGCCGGAATGAGAAAAAGATCCGTTAAAAAGATGCCGCGGCACAGATTCAACCGCGTCTTTCATACTTATATGATGGTCAATTACCGTAAGTGATTTGGTTTTTTTAAGCAGCTCTTTTAAAATTTCTTTAGGATAACAAAAATCTAAAATATAAACTTCTTTGCCGCGAAGTCCCCTTGGTGGAGGATCACCGTGAGTTACACCAACATATTCAGCTTTGTCGCCAAATTTTTTCCAAGCCACCCATGCCGCGCCAAAACCATCATCGCATCTGTTGTGATAAAGCACTGTTATTTTTTTATTCATTTTAAATACCCAATTTGTCTTAACCAATAATCATTTTCCCACTCCCACAGCGTCTTCGCCGCCAAAAATGCTTTTATGTCTCGGTAAAAATACGGAAATTCGCGTATTTCGACAATCCCCTTTGCCTCCCCCCAGTTGTGTTCCAAATCCAAACAATATTTCGCCTGTCCGGTAGGCAGAAATTTAGAACCTCTTATCTTACTTCTTCCTCCCTTTTCACGCAAGGTGGCATTGCACTTTTCGCAAACCTTATGCTGATCGACACGCAAAATCCAGCGCGTTTCAATGTCGGAAGGAAGCGATATGGCTTTTTTAATTTCCGTTTCCTGCAAAGCTAAAACGTATGCTGCGGTTTGTAAATTGTACTCAGGGTAAAATCCGGTGGAAGTTTTTATGTGCAGCACTGCGAATTTTCCGTTAATTGAAGCGAGTGCGTCCACGGTGCCGGCGTATTTGTGAAAATTTGACCAAACTTGGCGCTCAATAAAATCAGGATGAAAAATTATATTTTTTTCTCCGATAAAATCTAAAAAAGTTTCGGCAGCTGGGCGAATTTGCTCTGGAATAATGATTGGTTCTCCGCAAGCAAGTTTTTGTACTGTTTCGTGCACCAGCGAACCTTCTTCGGCTGATTTATTCTTGATTTCTTCTGCAAAATCATAGCTTCCGACTTCTTTAAAAAAAGCGTCCAGTCCCGGCTTTGATTTTACTTCCAAAATTTTAGTAACTCTTGGGTACCACGCATTATTTATAGAGTACCCGTTTTTTTGCATAAAATCCTCGGCATTTACGTAACGCATAAAAGCAAGTATAACACAAAAAACTAGTGTTTCTTTTTTATAGCATCAATGCCAGCTAAAGTACCAGTTGCTAAAAATTCGAGCATAGCCCCTCCGCCAGTGGAAATAAAATCAAAGTTTTTTTCAAGCCCAAATCTGCGAATTGCTGTAACCGTATCTCCGCCGCCTGCAATTTTATACGCTTTTGATTTTCCCAAAGCCTCCGCAAAAGATTTTGTACCAAAATCAAACCCTTCTTCACAAAGACCCAGCGTACCGTTCCATAAAATAAATTTTGACTTTTTTACCAACTCCTCCAATATTTTTGCAGTCGCTGGGCCAGAATCGTAAATAATATTGTTTTTCATGCTGAAATCGGAAGGCAAAATTATTTTTTTGCTCCATAGAGTCTTTTCAGGGATTTTAATTCTTTCAGCTAACGACTTACCGATATTATTGCCTCTTTGACTCAAAAAAGTATTTGCCAAAGCCCCTCCTACAAAAATAAAATCTGCTTTACCTAAAAATCTTGAGGTTAGCGGTTCCTTTGTTTTAAACTTGTTTCCGCCAATAACTAAAAGAGACGGATGTTTTGGTTCAAAAAATTTGCTTAGCTTACTTATTTCTTGTTTAAATAGCGGGCCCAACCGCGAAGGCAAAAATTTAGGCAAACTTACAATAGAAGCGTGTTTTCTATGAGAAACACTAAAAGCATCGTTTACAAAAATATCGCCAAAAGTAGCTAATTTTTTGGCAAAACCCCGATCATTTTTTTTCTCTCCGGGATTTAACCGCAAATTATCAAATAAAATTATTTTTTCTTTAAAATGAAGGGGTTTATTTGGAATTTTGCCTTTCAAAAAAACAATTTTTTGTTTTAACTTATTTTCCAAAAATTTGTGAACGGAATCAAAATGCACAGCAGGTTCCCCAAAATGAGACAGTAAAAAAATTTGAAAATTTTTACGTAGAAAGTATCTAATAGTCGGGAGATGCAATAAAATCCTAAAAGAGTCGGATAAATTTCCGTTTTCTGTCGGCACATTAAAATCTACGCGCAAAAGCATTTTTTTCATAACCCTGAAACCTTTCTTACGATCTCTGTAAATTTATTTGCGTTCAAACTCGCTCCGCCGACCAAAAGCCCATCAACTTTTCCTAATTTCACAAATTCCGCAGCATTTTTTTCGTCCACAGAGCCTCCATATAAAATCGGGGTAGAAAAAGCGGTTTTTTTCCCAAACATTTTTAAAAGCTCTTTGCGTATAAGTATTGACATTTCAAATACGTTTTTTGGGTTATCCGATTTTGCTTTTTTGAGTGTGCTTATTGCCCAAATAGGTTCATAGGCAATAACTAAATTTTTTAAAAATCTTTTCTTGATATTTTTAAGCCCCAAAGAAAGTTCTTCTTGAATAATCTGCGGGAATACAATATCATTTCTTCTTTCTACTTCCCCAACACACAAAACGGCTTTCATGCCAGCGCCCAAAACAGCATTTATTTTTTGATTTATTTCTTCATTGGTCTCTCCTAAAGCTCTGTTTTCAGAGTGTCCAATAATTATGTATTGCACCGCCAAACGCTTAAGCTGATGCCACGAAATCCTTCCAGTAAACGGACCTACGTCTTCCCAAAAAGAATCTTGGGCACCGAGCTTTGTTTTCTTGACAGTAAGGCGCACAGAATCCAAAAACACATAGGGGGGCGCAATAACTACATCTAAGTTTTTTGATGAGTGAATATTGTTTTCTATTTCTTTTGCAATTCTAATCGCGCGTCCAACTGAATCTGGATTCATTTTCCAATTTGCAATTACAATTTTTTTTGCCATACTATTTTCTTAAAATTTTTGCAGCTTCTTCGGGTGGAATTTTTACAACATCTATACCGGTTCCCAATTCCAGTCCTCCCCATATTCCAAAGCGCGGCAATATTTCTATATGCCAGTGGTAGTGTTCTGCATTGTTAGCTTTTGGAGGAGCAGTGTGCACTACCATATTGTAATCTATATTATTTAGATTTCTATCAAATTTGGAAAAAATAAATCCCATGGCTTCCGATAAATACTCTCTTTGATTGATATCTATAACTTCAAATCTCGACTCGTGAACTTTAGGATAAATTCTTATCTCAAAAGATACTCTCGGAGCATAGGGAGAAATAACTATAAACTGCTTATTTTCAAAAACTACGCAAGTTTTTTCTTTTAGGTCCCAACGAATCATATCACAGTGAACACAACGCTTATGCATATTAAAATATCTTTGCGAGCCGTCAATGCTCCGCGCAACATCTGGAGGCACCAAAGGAATCGCGAACATTTGCGAGTGAGGATGAGGTACCGAAGCCCCGGATTCTGAGCCGTGATTGTGAATTATAAGAATGTATTCTACGCAAGGCTCAGATTTTAATGCTTGGAATCTGGCAATGTAAGCTTCAAGTAAAACTTCGATTTCTTTTTTATCCATCTTTCCAAGATGGCGATTATGATCACGCGTTACTACAACGTCTTGAAAACCAACTCCATTTAATGTTTCGTATCCGCCAAGTTTTTTAATTTGCGGGCAAACTTTTGAGTACTCAACAACAGGATACTTATTAGAAAAAACCATAACCCACCAGTCTTTTATGTCATTTTTTCCGGGTTTCGGGAACCACAAAAGTATATTTTCGTGACCAGATTTTCTTGGATCCTCAAATGGACATTTAGATTTAGATAACGGCTTTGATGCCAACTTTTTAAAGAAAAATGGCTTTTTTGTAACCTTTGAAGAAATCAAAACCCATTCGCCAGAAACAATGTCTTTTCTAAATTCGATAACACTCTTCATCTTTTTATCTTTCTGCTTATTTTAAATACTTCCCACAAAGATTTCAAATACGATGCTAACGTAACATGAGTTTTGGGATCGTTTATCCAGTTAGCGGGTATGATTCCAATTTTAAAATTAAATTTTTTAGCAAGAGCTAGCGCTTCAACATCAAACATCCATCTATCAATCTTGGAAACTGTAAAAATTTTCTCCGCCGCATAGTCGCGAAACGCCTTAAATCCGCACTGAGTATCCCAAATGCCTTTAACTACGGTTTTTTGAATATAAAAATTTCCCAAGTTCCCCAAAATTCTTTTATACCATGGCTGGGAAACGGCCTGGCGAGCCTCCGGAGAATCTTTTTTATTGCGAGAAGCAATCACAACATCATAGCCTTTATCAAAAAGGGTGCGCATGGAATCAAAATGTGAAATATCAGTAGCGTTATCAGCGTCAGCAAATAAGCGAATTTTTCCATGCGACATAAGCATTCCTTCTTTTACGGAAAATCCCTTACCTTTATTTTCTTTTCTGTCGATCATATCCAAATTTGCCACTTCAGCACGCATACTTTTTATAACTTCAGCTGTTCTGTCTTTGGAACCATCGTTTACCACAATAATTTCATAAGCAAACGGCTGCAAAGATAAATATTCGTGAAATCTCTTCAAAGTACGTTTTATCCTATCTGCTTCGTTATATGCAGGAATAATTACAGACAAAAAAATATCTTGCATGTCTTGATTATATCATGTTTTTAAATCCAAAAAACTCTGCAATATCAATGCCGCAGAAGAGGCATCAATCATGTTTTTTTTTGCGGAACCAGATTTTTCAACCTCTTTGCTTGTCAAAACTTCATTTTGAAAAAATACTTCAAGTTTAAGTTCTTTTTTTAAAAATTCTCCAAAACGTCTTGCTTTTTTTGTTGATTCCGTCTCCTGCATTGAAAATCCCAAAGGAAGTCCGACTACAATCGCGCCAACTTTTTCATCTTTAACAATTTTCTTTAAATTTGTGACTATAAACTCCCAATCTGCTTGTTTGTGAATCGCTTCCACTTTTCTCGGAAAAGCAAGTTTTCCATCATCATCCGATACCGCAACCCCAACCCTTCTTTCACCATAATCTAAACCAAGATATTTCATATTCTTGTTAATATCTCTGCTCCGTTTTGAGTAACCACTAATGTATGTTCGAAATGGGCTGCGCGGGAGCCATCGGCTGTTACCCATGTCCAGCCATCCAGCAAAAGTTTGACCTTTGGAGAATCTTCTGTTGCCATTGGCTCAATTGCAATAACCATACCCTCAACAAGCTCAGGTCCAGTTCCGGGTCTACCCCAATTGGGAATTTCTGGATCCTCATGCACCGCGTTGCCTACTCCATGTCCTACCAATTCCCGTACTACACCAAAACTTTCGTTTTCCAAAAAACTTTGAATTGCAAAACCAATATCGCCAATTTTGACGCCTGATTTCACCTTAGATATGCCGACATTCAAAGATTCTTTTGTTTTTTCTATCAGCTTATTTGTTCCGCCGCCAACCAATACTGTCAGTGCGGTATCCGTATAAAAACCCCTTTCAATACCAGCCTCCTTCGCCAAGGCTTCGGAAGGCCACAGCATACCGATATCCAACCCAACCACATCTCCAACCTTCAAAATTCTTTCATCTGGAATTCCATGCACCACTTCCTCATTTATAGAAACG
Source organism: Patescibacteria group bacterium (assembly GCA_038063295.1). Classification (GTDB taxonomy): domain Bacteria; phylum Patescibacteriota; class Minisyncoccia; order UBA11713; family 2-01-FULL-45-33; genus DATDXD01. The sequence continues at coordinate 8,999 of JBBTVJ010000044.1, forward strand.
CAAAGAGTGGCTGGATATTTATCTCTGCCCATTGGGTTTTTGTATCCCTTAAACGATGGTTTTCCGCCGCTTTCTAAAATTAATTTTTCGGCAAGCTCATCCAAAAATTTAGTTTTGACTCCGGGGCGCGCTTCCTGCGATACGCTCAATAAAACAGCGGCAAGTTTCTTGCCGCCTTCACGCAAAATCTCCAATTCTTTTTCGTTACGAATTATCATGATAATCCTAGTACTTTTACCACACTCTGGTACACATCGTCAACTGATCGCTCACCATCAACAGACAAAAGCCGCCCGTCTTTTTTAAAATAATCAATCACCGGAAGTACAAATTCCTGAAACTCAGAAAGCCGGTTCTTTATAGCGTTTTCATTGTCATCTTCTCTTCCGCGAGTAAGCAAGCGCCCGGTGGCTTCGCTGTCCGAAAGCCCAATTTCAATTGGTTTTATAACAAAATGTTCTGCTTCCGGCCAATGCTGAAAAAAGTCGTCTAAAATCATTGCTTCTGA
>JBBTVJ010000045.1:0-6921 GCA_038063295.1 Patescibacteria group bacterium
TGGTTTCCAAAAAAGTTGCCGCGCGTTTGGAAAGCGAACTGGGGTATAACTGGTTTTCGCGCCTGAAATATAAAGAACTTTCATACGACGCTCTGCACGAGCTTCAAGAATATGCCAAAGAAAAAAACATTCCATTTTTTGCTACTCCTCATGATGAGGAATCTCTAGATTTTTTAGCAAAAGATTTGGACGTTCCGTATATAAAAGTGGGTTCCGGAGAAGCCCACAATTACGAATTTTTAAAAAAAGTTGCTTCTTTCCGCAAACCAATTTTTATTTCTTTTGGAATGCATACGGATGAAGAAGTAAAAAAAGCAGTGGAAGTTCTAAAAAATGCAGGCGCGCAAGATATAACGATTTTTCACTGTACTACCAAATACCCAACACCATATCATGAAGTGGATTTACCAAGACTTTCACATTTAAAAAATCTCACAAAAATTCCAGTTGGTATATCTGATCATTCTGTGGGGGGGCACTCGGTGCTTGCTGGAGTAGCTTCGGGCGCTACAGCAGTGGAAAAACACCTCACGTTTGATAAATTAGATCCTCGTTCTTTGGATAACCCGGGAGCATTGTTGCCTGAAGAATTTAAAATAATGGTAGCGCAAATTAGAGACATAGAAAAATCTCTCGAAGGAATGCCACAAGAATTAAAATTAAAAAATTTGGAAAATTCGCGCAAGTGGGCGGGACAAGCAATTGTATCTTCGGCAAATATTGCCGCAGATACAATGATAACTCGTTCTATGCTTGCTTTTAAACGCCCTGGGAAAGGTGGGTTGCCGCCGGAGGAAGCAGAGCGCATGATTGGCAAAACTGCCAAAGTGGATATCGAAGCAGACGAACAGATTTTGTGGGAGCACTTGGTGTGACCCAAACTAAGTTTGGGTCATCTGCCGCTGCGGCTTAGCATTGTGGAGGCGGTTTTGAGCATTATGCCCAGGTCCATTACGGTGGATCTGTTTTTTATGTAATAAAGATCGTATTGTAGCTTTTGTGGAGCGTCTTCCACAGAAGCATCGTTTTTCATGCTTATCTGTGCCCAGCCTGTAATCCCAGGGCGCACCAGAAGCCTAATTTCGTAAAACGGAATATTTTTTTTAAGATCCTCAACATAATGAGGGCGCTCGGGGCGGGGTCCCACAAAAGACATTTCTCCTCGCAAAACGTTTATAATTTGTGGAAGTTCGTCAAGATAGGTTTTGCGCAAAAATTTTCCTACCTTGGTATGTCGAGTGTCATCCCCATTACCCTTTAATCCTTCTACCTGATCAGCGTTTTCTATCATGGAACGAAATTTTAAAAATTCAAAAATTTTACCATTTTTACCAACTCGTTTTTGTTTGTAAAAAATAGGTCCCGGAGTATCTATTTTTATTGCAAAAGCGATAATAGGAGTAAGCAAAAAAACAAAAATTCCCAAAACCAATGAAGATGTTATATCTATGACCCTTTTTCCAATCTCAAAGGGTTTTTTATTGATTTCTGCTAAATTTTCCAAAAACCATGATTTGTTGATTATTGAAGTCGGAACTTTTCCAAGGATTGATTCGTAAAATTCAGAAAATTTTTCTATAGTTACTCCATAGGGCAGTACTTCGTAAAATATTTTTACAAAGTCTTCGTTTTGCAATATTTCTGGTTCTACCACCACAAGATTTACTTTATTTTTTTCAATAAAATCTTTTGCATGATTTTGATTTAACCCCACACTTTCCAATACTCCAGATACGTTGTATCCAAGAGAATCTCTGTCTTTGAGTAATCTTGCAAATTCTTTAGTTTCTGCGGTGGATCCAAAAAACAAAACATTTATTTTTGTTCCCCTCAATACTATTTTTAAAAAATATAACCTCCAGACAGTAAGAAGAAAAACTACTATTAGTATATCCAAAAGCAAATTTGTTTTTGGGGTGATGCTGAAATAATGTACAAAATAAAACAGCCCCATTGCTGCTATGCCCGAGGATGCCATTGATGAAAAAACCAACTGGACTATTTGGTATCTTCGGGAAGGCGGGAATCTTTCCCAATCGTACATTCCAGCGCTGTAAAATATTAAAAGCCACAGCATGTGTATCCACAAAAACGGGAAGAAATGCAAGTCCCACCGCTCCGCAAAACCATACTTTAAAAAAAGAGTGGCTTCAAGGCCGATATAGAAAATGATTATATCCCCAAGAGCCAATATAAACCTTTTGTGTTTAGCTTTTAGCATTGTTAATATAACGCACTTAATGTAATATATGTAGCATGTCTCAGGTCTCGATAGATAGGCTTGCTCGCTTTGTAAAATGGGGGATTTTTTTATTGCCTCTTTCTGCTCTTATCGTGGGCGGATCTTTTTGGGGTAAGGTTCTTTTTCCATTTGGCGGGGATCTATTTTTTCCTTTCATTACCGGAAAAAACATCTTTTTTAGAATTATTACTGAAATTTTACTTGGTTTGTGGGTTTTTTTGGCGTTTTTTGATAAAAGATATAGACCAAAGTTTACGCCCGTATTTTGGGCGATTTTAGCGACAGTTTTTGTGCTAACGCTGTCCACCATATTTGGCGCAAATCCTTATAGAAGTTTTTGGTCCAACTATGAAAGAATGGAGGGATTAGTCGGTCATTTGCATCTTTTTGCATACTTTCTAGTTTTAACAAATTCCTTTTTAAAGTACGAAGACTGGAAAAAGCTATTTTTTGTGTCTTTGGGCGTGAGTTTTATTGTTTCTTCTTATGCTTATTTTCAATCTCTAGGGTTTATAAGAGTTTTTCAAAGCAGTGAGAGAGTTGATGCTACACTAGGCAATTCCACTTACCTTGCTATTTATATCGTATTTCATTTATTTTTGGCGCTATATTTTTTACTAAAAGAAAACCGCGGTTGGCTTAAATATTCTTTGTTCTCACTTATTATTTATGAAGTACCTATCGTTTTTCTTACTGCTACCCGTGGAGCAATTTTAGGGCTTTTGGGAGGAGGATTTTTACTTGCTTTGTTTTATGGTTTTTGGAGTAAAAACTCTAAATTTAAAAAAATATCTCTGGGTTTTATTGGACTTTCACTGGTTATGATCGTGTCTTTTTGGTTTTTAAAGGACAAAAATTTTGTCCAAGAGAACTATGTTTTAAAAAGATTTGCAAATATGTCTTTTAAAGAACAAACAATACAATCTCGTTTCTTGATTTGGAGTATATCCGGAGAGGGTTTTAAGGAAAAGCCTATTTTAGGCTGGGGTATAGAAAACTATGATCAGGTGTTTAATAAATATTTCAAGCCCGAGCTTTGGTCCAATGAACCATGGTTTGATAGGTCGCACAATATAATTTTTGACTGGCTTATTCACGCTGGTATTTTGGGCTTCATGGCATATGCAAGCATTTTTATTACAGTGTTTTATATGCTTCAAAGATCCTTTGCCCGGAACGAAGTAGTAGTTTTTTCTATTCTATTTTTGATTTATATTTTCCACAATTTGTTCGTTTTTGATAACTTAACTTCTTATTTTTTATTTTTTTCAATACTGGGATTTATAAATTTTAGATATCGATATAGAGAATCTGAAATATCAGCATATCGAAATGTCGATATATCGAAATATAAAGTAATACCCAATCAACTGCATTTCATAGTCCCGCCACTTGTTTTTGTTGCAATGATTTTTTCTTTGTATTTTATAAATCTAAAATCGCTTTGGGCTTCAAATGCGCTAATCGGAACAATGAAAAACTTTTCTACAAGGGGCGGAGACACGGATTTTATGATTTCAAATTTTGATAAAGTTTTTTCTTATCGGACATTTGGCAGTGGAGAGGCTAGAGAACAGCTTGTCCAATACACCAATGCAGTTTTGGCGTCAGAAGGTATTTCAGAACAAGACAAGATAAAAGTCGTGGAAAAAGCCATTTTTGAGCTTAAAAAGCAAATTGAAGATAATCCAAACAGTGCTCGTATCCATGTAATGCTTGGAAATGTTTATGGCTCAGTTGGGCTTTTTGATGATGCTCAAAAGACTCTAAAAAGAGCGTTGGAGCTTTCTCCAAAAAAACAGCAAATACATTTTCTTATCGCTGATATCTATCTAAGAAAAAATGAGTTGGATAAAGCATTTGAAATTATTAAAACAACTTACGAGCTTGATCCAAGCTACAAAGAAGCCGCTAAAAATTTAGTGCTTATCTCTATAATAAGCGGTAAACAGGATTTTGCAGAAGAATTGCTCCAAAAAACTTATGGAAAGACAGTTATCGGAGACGAACAGCTAGTAAATGCTTATGGTAGAGTAGGGAATTGGAAGAAAGTTAAGGATATTTGGGAACTTTTAGTAAAAGAAGATGACGATAATGTGCAATATAGAGTAAGTTTAGCCGCAGCTCATTTAAAGTTGGGTGAAAGAAATAAAGCAATCGAAGTGATTCGCGAAGCAATGGCAATAAGCATGGATTTTAGGCCCCAAGGAGAAGCAATTATAAAAGAAATTCAATCCGGGAAAAGTTTTTAGTGGGTTATCCACAGTTTAATTTTACTTTTTTATTGTCTGCCATGATAAAATTCAATCAGCGGCAGATTTTTTTTATCTGTCACAAAGGTTGTAATCTTTTTATTAATTAATTAGTCGAAATTTATTATTAACTTAATATTATGAAAGAAATTTTTTCAAACAGAATTGTTTCTGTAACTTCGTCCGTACTTGCTTCGGTTTTGGCAGTTGCCTTAGTCGGGTATGCTGCTACTACTATTAGTACTAATATAAACACGGCTGGCACTCTTACTGTTTCTGGAGCATCAACACTTTCTGGAAATATTGCTGCAGATGGTGGCTCTGCAACAACAACCATTACCGGTGGTCTTCGCGCTGATACCGCAGACAATACCCTCGTAGTAGATTTTTCGAGTAGCAGGGTAGGTATTGGTACCACTAGCCCATCATTGCTCTTTAGCGTTACTGGAAATAGTGTTTTTGGAGGGGTTGTTAATGTAACTGGAAATGTCAATTTTAGCGGTTCAGATGCAACTACTACTATTGCTGGTGGCTTGGGTGTAGGAACAACAACAGCAGCTAGAAATTTCAGTGTTGGTGTAAACTCATTATTTGGCAGTGCCGATGCAGATATTGTTTCATTTAGAGCTGGGGATGTTCAATTTAACTCGAACGCAACAACAACTATTAGTACGAAAAACCTGCGGGGAATTAATGTTAACTCTGGTGATTTGGTGGTAGATACATCTGCAAATAAACTTTATGTAGGAACTTCTACTCCCACCAGAGGAACGCTTGGTGTTGGAGGAACTGGTACAACAACGCTGGTACTTGATTCAACGTCAGCTGCGGGAACTGGTGGAAGTTGTATTGAACTTAAAACTTCTGATGGTCAAGTTATAAATATCTCTGCATCTACAACCCCAACTGTTGCTTGTACAAACGGCGCAAGATGTACTGGATATGAAAACTTGGTAGTTCAAACTGGCGCTTGCTTAACCCCGAATTAATTGAAAATTAATTAGAAATTTAATTTATGAAGTCGAAATTTACAATTTTTCTATCCTCGTTGCTTGTTTTGGTGTCTCCTGCTTTTGCTTTGGCTGCTTTTGATGATGTGTCCTTGGGTACAGGTGGTGCATTGATTTCCATATCAAGCGTGAATCTGACAGTCCAAGGGGGAAATGGGGCTAGTGTAGAGCAGATTGTAGTTAATTCAGATTCATTTGTCCCAACAATGCCAGGAAATTCTTATTTTAAAGTCAAATCAACTGATAGGAGAAAATTTACAATTGATCCAGTTGGATCACTAAAAATAACTACAACATGTACTGATACCGAAAGCACTTTAGAGCTTGATAACCCATCCAGCGGTACTTCTGTAGCTCCTACAGTTGGTGTATCTTCTGATACTTGTGCTGCTGGCGGCGGTGGCGGTGGCGGCGGCGGTGGTGGTGGAGGTTCTTCTGGTGGCGGCGGAGGTGGCGGCGGAGGTGGTGGCGGAGGTTCGGTTCAACCCGCCGCAGCTCTTGCTAAAGCAACTCCAACCGCTCCAACCGTAGCTAGTCCATCCCCGATTGCTCTAGCAGTATCCCCAGTATTTAATGCTGATTTGCAAAGAGGCGCTCGAAACGATGATGTGCGTCGTTTGCAGGAGCTTTTAGCAAAAGACAGTTCGATATATCCAGATGGTTCTATAACTGGTTTTTTTGGAGCACTTACTGAACAAGCAGTAAAAAAATTCCAAGCAAAATATGGTTTACCTCAAGTGGGGCGAGTAGGTCCCGCAACTAGGGCTAAGCTTCGAGAGGTGTTTGGCGGAGGTGTGCCAGCGGTACCCGCTCCAATAGTTGCTCAACCTTCTCCAGTAGCTGTTTTAGTTTCTTCAGTATTTAACTCCAATCTCAGCGTAGGAATGACCTCAAGCGACGTAAAAAGATTACAACAACTCTTAAATGCTGATCTAGGTACTCGCATTGCAAACTCTGGCGTAGGTTCTCCAGGCAACGAAACAGACTACTTTGGCTCATTAACATCACAAGCGATTGGCAAGTTCCAACTAAAGCATGGAGTGGTATCTAGTCCATCCGAAGCGGGTTATGGAAACTTTGGTCCTAAGACCAGAGGTAAGATGCAGGAAGTGTTTGGAGTTCAACTTCAACTCCCAGGCGCTACTACGGTTTCCGATCAGATTGTACCCCCCACTCCAACGCCAGTTCCAACTCCTGTAAATCCAATTCAGCCAGTAGTACCTCCAGCAACGACAGCTGTTCCTACACCACCTCCTCCAGAATCTCTTCCTTTTTGGATGCAACTTAAGTCGTCTCCTCGCGCTGGCGGAGCATCAGTAGTTGATCCTTCTTCTCCATCATCCCCAGAAAGCCCACAAACCCTTGAAGAAAAGAAAGCATACTCAGAAACATTGCCATACTGGATGCGATTAACTCA
>JBBTVJ010000046.1:0-1834 GCA_038063295.1 Patescibacteria group bacterium
AATACATGCTATACTTACTTTAATTACAAAAAGCTTTCAAAAAGGTCGAGAAAATATAGTTAATTATTAATTGCAAATTAAATATTATGTTTTTAAATTTTCGTACAAAAATAATCGGTTTGGTAGTACTTTTGGTGCTTGCAGGCGTAGGTACTTTTGCATTTGCGAGCCACTCATGGGGTCCTTATCACTGGGCGCGCACAGCTAATCCTTTTACTCTTAAATTAGGTGATAATGTCTCAAGCGCATGGGATGCTTATTTGGCTGAAGCATCAGCTGATTGGAGCTTATCGAGTGTACTTGATACAACGGTTGTGGCGGGTCAGTCAAATATAAAAACCTGCAAGCCCACGGCTGGTCGTGTAGAAGTATGCAATCGCAAGTATGGATTCAATGGTTGGTTGGGCGTAGCTTCTATTTGGGTAAGCGGTAGTCATATTACTCAAGGAACCGTAAAACTGAATGATAGTTACTTTAATACTTCAACATATAATACACCGCCATGGCGACGATTGGTGATGTGTCAGGAAGTTGCTCATACTTTTGGACTTGATCATCAAGACGAAGACTTCACTAACCCGAATCTCGGCAGCTGTATGGATTATACAAGGGATCCTGATGGACCACCTTCAAACGAGCATCCAAACACGCATGATTACAAACAGCTTGAACTGATTTATTCTCACCTAGATTCTATAACAACCATTGCTAATAAGGTTGCAAATATAGGCAATCACAATAATGCAGATGAGTGGGGCAAATCTATTCGCAAAGACAACAAAGGCAAAACCTCTCTTCATGAACGTGACTTAGGAAATGGTGAAAAATTATTCACTTTTGTGCTTTGGACTGAGTAGTATCCAGTTTTCGTTAAAAAAATCAATCCCTTCATTCAAATTTGAGTGAGGGGATTGATTTTTATTTCCGTACTCGATATTCTAAAAACAAGATTATGAGCACCAAAAAAGTTTTTATTCTTTGGATAATTATAGCTTTCGGAATCGCTTTTTTATTGCAAAGGAATACTAATGAAAACGCACAGCCAGATGATTCATCGGGCCTCATTGTTGCAAGTAATGCAATCTATGCGGCAGAGCAGGCGCCGGGGCGCAGTGTACTGGTTTCTCTTGTGCGTTTTGAAAAACCGGGCTTTGTGGTAATTCATGATGATGTTGCGGGTTCCCCCGGAAAAATTTTGGGCGTAAGCGGTTTGCTCAAAAAGGGAGAGACAAAAAATCTTTCTCCAATTACGCTTTCTAAAATCATAATAAATGGCGAAACTATTTATGCCATGCTTCACTTTGATGATAGTGATGGTGTATTCAATGCAGCCAAAGATAAACCAGTTCTTTTTAACTTTGAACCTACAATGATGATTATTACAGTAAGCTCAGACACAACAGTAGAGCCAGGAGCAATAAGCTTATAGTTTTTTAGTTGACACTTTTTGTATTTTTTGTATTCTTAACACAGATGTTTTTTGAGGCCTTGAGGTGAAAAAAGCGTGGCTTGTTTTGTGTTTGATGGTTTTTGTATGCGCAAATACCTTTGCTTTAAGTGTAAAAATTTCCCAAAAGACAGTAAGCCAAGGCGGATTTTTTGAAATTACTATCGATGGCGTTCAAAGAGTAGACGAGGTTTTTATTGCTACTTTTCAACAAAAAAAATATCAATCCGCACGGGTAGAAACCGCACACTTACACCGCATTATAATTCCTGTGGGTGCGCTTGCCATACCTGAAGAGGCAGAAATTAAAATAGAGGGCAAGTATGAAATTCTGTTGCCATTGAAGGTTACTACTGAAAAATCAGATTTTGGAGAATCAAAAAAAGT
>JBBTVJ010000047.1:0-9780 GCA_038063295.1 Patescibacteria group bacterium
TGCATTGCTTGAATTACTCTTACGTCAACTCCGAATTTTTGCAAAATTCGGCGTCCTATTTCCACGTGCGTTCCTTGAATTTCATGGTCCACCGCTTTTCCAATATCGTGCAAAAGCGCTCCTTTTTTGGCAATTCCTATATCCCCACCAAGTTCAGAAGCGAGAATTCCTGATACATGCGCCATTTCAATTGAGTGGTGCAAAACATTTTGCCCATAAGAAGTTCTAAATTTGAGTCTTCCAAGAAGCATCAATAGTCTGGGGTCAATGTCCAAAATCCCTACCTCATAGGCGGCTTTTTCCCCAGCTTCTTTTATCATTTTTTCTATTTCAGATTTAGCCTTTTCAACTACTTCTTTTATTTTTGCCGGTTGTATCCGTCCGTCTTGTATGAGGTTTTCAAGTGCGATCCTGGCAATTTGCCTTCGCACTGGATCAAAACTTGAAATCATAATTATGCCTGGCGTATCATCTACTAAAACTTCAACGCCCGCAGCTCGCTCAAGTGTCCGTATATTTCTTCCTTCTTTGCCTATTATTTTTCCTTTGATGTCATCTGACGGAATCGAAACAGAGGTGGTAGAGACCTCCGAAGTAGTGGCTGAAGCTATTCTTTGTATGGCTGTTGCAAGTATGTCTTTTGCTTTTCTATCTAATGTTTCGCTTGCAAAGAGTTCGAGTTTTTGCATGCGCGCCAAGAGGTCAGATTCATGTTTTTTTTCTGTTTCTTCGATCAGGCGTTTTTTTGCTTCTTCAGCGCTAAGTCCGGCAATTTTTTCTAAATTTTCTTTTTCCTGGTTTTTTAGCTCTTCAACTTCCGATTCTTTGCTCTTTATTTTTTCTAGACCCTCCTTGAATTTAGTTTCTTCTTTGTCTAAATCCAAGGAACGCTTTTCTAAAAGCTCGTCTTTTGCCATGAGCCTTTCTTCTACTTTTCGCAGGTCTTTTTCTTTTTCTTTAAGCTCTTCCTTGGCTTCTTTTAGTATTTTTTCTGCTTCTAGTTTGGCATTCTCGAGCGTGTTTTGAGAAGCCTCCTTTGCTTCAAGAAGTATTTTTTTGGCTTTAAGCTCGAATTCGTCGCGACGCTGATGGGCTATAAGCTGGCGAAGAAAATAGCCCAAAACCGTTCCACTTGCTATAGCAACGGCCGCCTTTATTAAAGTCGGTGATATATCTAACATATATTTTTTTAGAAATTAAATTCATAAATAAATTGTTCGATATCCTCATCTTATCAAACCTTATTTAGATAGTCAAGTTTCATGATAAAATTATTTTATGGCGCAAAGATATAAGCCAACAGTTTTGGTGGTAATGGACGGCATAGGGGTTAATCCCAAAAACCCTGAATCCACCTGGAAACACGCAAGTACCCCAACTTTTAAATATTTAGAAAAGTTTTTTCCGTTTACTACCCTGCAAGCTTCTGGCATTGCGGTGGGTCTGCCGTGGGGATATGAAGGAAACTCAGAGGTAGGACATCTTACAATGGGTTCGGGAAAAATTTTGCTGCATCATTTGTCCAGGATCATCTCTTCCATAAAAGACGGATCTTTTTTTAGCAATAAATCTTTTTTAGATGCATCTAAGTTTGCAAAAGAACACGGCGGAGCCATGCATTTAGTAGGTTTATTTTCATCTGGTACGGTACACGCTTACGCACAGCATTTGTATGCGCTTCTGGATTTTTGCAAGAAAGAAATGCAGGAAAAAGTCTATCTACACCTCTTTACAGATGGGAGAGATGCTCTTCCGGATGAAGGTGCTCGATATTTCAAAGAGCTTGAGAAAAATTTAACTCACGATTACGTTTTTGCTAAAATTGCATCTGTATCTGGGAGGAGTTTTGCTATGGACAGAGAAAAAGATTGGGAGAAGGTTAGAAAAGCTGTAAAATGCTTCACTGAAGGGGCTGGCCACAAATTTGATTCTGTTGTTTCGTATCTTAAGGAGTCTTACGGCGAAGGCAAAACCGATGAGTTTGTTGAACCGGGATTTAATCTTTTTGGTGAAGGTCAGATAAAAGATGGGGATTCTGTAATTTTTTATAATTTTCGGGAAGACAGCATGAGAGAGCTTGTTTCGGAAATGATTAAGCAAAAAGGAGTATTTTTTGCCACCATGACAGAATTTGATAAAAAATTTCAAGTCAGCGTTGCCTTTCCCCCAACCGATAACATTACTCCGCTTTCGAAGATAATTTCACAGCATGGGCTAACACAGCTTAAAATAGCCGAGGGCGAAAAGTACGCTCACGTTTCCTATTTTTTTAATGGGGGAATCGAAGAGGCGTTTTTAAAAGAAGAAAGAATTTTAGTAGCTTCTCCCAAAAAAGCGTTTGATGAAATTCCAGAAATGTCGGCGGAAAAAACCACTAACGACTTTTTGGAAAATGTTGGAAAATACGATTTTATTCTAATAAATTTTGCAAACGGAGATGCGGTCGGTCACACCGGAAACTTCGAAGCTACCATTAAGGCTCTTGAATATGTAGATTTTTGCGTAGGCAAAATTGTGTCTGCTGTTTTGGATATCGGAGGAGTTGCTATTGTAACCGCTGACCACGGGAACGCCGAAGAGAAGGTTTATTTGGGTTCTGGTGAGCGCCGCACAAAACACAATCTAAATCCTGTACCATTTTTTGTAGTAGCTCAAGATTTTAAATTAAAAAATCCGCGAAATGAAACAGAAATTTTAAAAAGATACAATGAAACCAGAGGTGTTTTAACAGACATCGCGCCGACAATTTTAGAGCTTTTGGGTCTTTCGAAGCATCCTTCAATGACGGGGATTAATCTTCTGCCTAAGATTTCTTAAAACTGTTTTTTGATTTTACTATTTCGTCTACAATGCCGTATTTTTTTGCATCCATTGCGTCCATGTAAAAATTTCGGTCTGTATCGCGCTCTATTTGCTGCAAAGGCTGCCTAGTATGTTGAGCCAAAATTTTGCTTATTTTTTCTTTTACGTGCACTATGTGTTTTGCGTCAATGGCAATATCGCTTGCTTGGCCTTCTGTGCCACCCAATACTTGATGAATCATAACTTCCGAATTTGGCAGAGCATAACGTTTTTTGGGGGCACCTCCCGCAAGTAGAATTGCAGCACCAGAAGCTGCAAAGCCCACGCAAAGTGTTGCTACATCCGGTTTTATGTGCTGCATTGTGTCGTAAATAGCCAAAGTTGCCGATACCGAACCTCCTGGGGAATTTATATACAAATAAATGTCTTTTTTGGGATCTTGAAGTTCCAAAAACAAAAATTGGGCAATGATAGTATTGGCTACAGGATCTACTATAGGACCACTCAAAAAAACAATCCTGTCTTTTAAAAGTCGTGAATAAATATCATATGCTCGTTCTCCAAATTGCTCTTTTTCTATAACAGTAGGAATTAAATAGCTATATTCATCCATATGTTTATAATTTACAACTATACCAAAAATCTTGTCAAAAGTAAAGCTACAATGTTTATCACTTTGATCATTGGATTTATGGCGGGACCAGCAGTATCTTTATATGGGTCGCCAACCGTATCTCCAGTAACTGCCGCTTGGTGTGCTGGAGATTTTTTGCCTCCGAAATGCCCTTCCTCAATATATTTTTTTGCGTTGTCCCACGCGGCCCCTCCAGAAGTCATGGAAAGGGCCAAGAAAAGCCCTGTCACAATTACTCCGATTAAAAGTCCTCCCAATGCTTCGGGTCCAAGGACTAGCGCTACTATTATAGTAATTAAAATAGGCAGAATTGCTGGAATTATCATTTCTTTTAGTGCTGATTTGGTCACAATATCTACTGTGCGTGCATAGTCGGGTTTTGCGGTACGCTCCATAATTCCTTTAATTTCTCTAAACTGTCTGCGGACTTCTTCAACGACTGCTCCGGAAGCGCTTCCAACTGCTCGCATAGCAATAGATCCGAAAATATAGGGAATCATTCCCCCCAAGAAAATTCCTGTAATTACCAGAGGGTCAGAAAGATCAAACGTAATTTCTTTTCCTAACACCAAAAGTTCTGACATATATGAAGCAAATAAAACCATTGCCGCAAGCCCGGCAGAAGCAATTGCATATCCTTTGGTTACAGCTTTTGTTGTATTACCCACGGCGTCTAGTGAATCTGTGATTTTTCTTACATTTTCAGAAAGTCCTGCCATTTCAGCAATTCCCCCAGCGTTATCTGTAATCGGACCAAAAGAATCAATTGCAACAATTATGCCAGCCATTCCGAGCATGGCAACTCCGGCAATTGCAATTCCATAAAGACCCGCAAAGCTAAATGCAGCAAGGGCCCCAAAAGCAATTACTATTGCGGGAAGCGCCGTTGACTCCAATGACATAGCAAGACCCATTATTATATTTGTTCCATGCCCAGATTCAGAGCTTTTTGCAATTAGTTTTACTGGTCTAAAACTTTTTGAAGTATAGTATTCAGTAATCAAAACCATAAGAAGCGTTACTAAAAGTCCAATGAGAGCCGAAATAAAGTATCTAAAAGAATGTCCAGGAATTTTTACTAATTCTCCAAAAAAAGAATTTGCATCTTCTTGCGGCATAGCAATGAGCGATTTTGAGGCGAAATAAAATCCTCCCGCCGAGAAAATTCCTGAAGCAAATAAGCCTTTATACAAACCTAGCATAATTTTGTCTTTTGAAACCCTTACGAAAAAAAATCCAATTATCGAAGCCCATATCGCAAAAGTTCCCAAGAGAATTGGTAGTAAAATGGCGCCATCAGATCCTGCAAAAATTATATTTCCCAAAAACATTGCGGCAATTGTGGTAATAGCATAGGTCTCAAATAAATCTGCTGCCATACCGGCGCAGTCTCCTACGTTGTCTCCAACATTATCAGCAATCACCGCGGGGTTTCTGGGGTCATCCTCGGGGATACCAGCCTCCACTTTTCCTACTAGATCAGCCCCAACATCAGCGGCTTTGGTGTAAATTCCGCCTCCCAGTCGTGAAAAAACCGATATTAAAGATCCTCCAAATCCTATTCCCAAAAGAGCATTTACATCTTTTGTAAAATACCAAAAAATTGAAACGGTAAACAATCCCAAACCCACCACTAAAAATCCCGTGACAGATCCTCCTTGAAACGCAAGAGCAAAAGCTTTTTTAAGACCTTGTTTTGCGCCTTCTGCAACGCGCGAGTTTGCCATTACAGCTGTTTGCATCCCCAAAAAAGCTGCAATTCCGGAAGCAAGCGCTCCGAATAAAAATCCAATTGCAACCGATTTGCCTAAAATAAACCACAAAACCGCGGCAACTATAATTCCCACAACAAAAACCGATTTAAATAGTCTTTTTAAAAACGCTTTTGATCCTTCGCGGATTGCGCGGGCAATTTCTATCATTTCCGGCGTTCCCTCCGGCGCTTTTTTTACTTTCACGCGAAGCCCCAAAGCAAACGCCACCGATGCAAGGGAGGTTAAAATCGCAAAAATTTCTATAGACATGTTTATGTTTTATATTTATTAATATTATGTATTATCAGGTGGAGTTGCAATTAAGCCGGGGTCTGAGTCGGCTTCGGCGACGGTTTCTCCAGATCTTCCGCGAATATCTATTTTGTGTCCCGTAAGTTTTGCTGCAAGCCGCACATTTTGCCCGCCCTTACCTATGGCAAGTGAAAGTTGATCTTCGGCAACCATTACTTTCGCCGATCTAGATTCTTTATCTACATCAACTTCTAAAATTTTAGCGGGAGAAAGTGACGATTCTATGAATTTTTCTGCATCATCGCTCCAAGGCACAATATCAATTTTTTCTCCTCCGAGCTCTGCAATTACTGTGCTTACGCGCACACCTTTTTGCCCCACGCACGATCCTACCGGATCAATACCTTCTTCGTTGGAGGATACCGCTATTTTGGTGCGCGATCCCGGCTCCCGCGCAATATTTTTAATTTCCACAACTCCCGAAGATATTTCCGGTACTTCGATTTCAAATAGTTTTTTTACCAAAATTGGATGCGATCTCGAAAGTCGTATAGAAGGTCCTTTTGGGGTACGCTCAACGCTCAAAACCAACGCCTTTATTCTTTCGTTTTGCCTGTATCTTTCTCCGCGAACTTGTTCTTCGGGGGGCAAAATTCCAATGCTTCTTCCTAAATCCAAAAATACAATTCTGCCCTCTACTCTTTGTACCAGCGCGTTTATGACTTCCCCCTGTTTTTGGGCATACTCTTCATAAATTGAATCCCTCTCTTCCTCACGAAGTTTTTGCAAAATTACTTGTTTTGCGGTTTGTGCAGCAATTCTTCCATAATCATCTTTTGTTTCAAGAGAAAACGTAAGCTCGTCTCCAGACTTTACACTTTTTTTTATTTTTTTGGCTTCCTCTAGCATTATGTGGCGCTCAGGATTAAATCTAACTTTTTTTATTTCTTCTTCTTCTGATCCAAAGAGCGTTTCTTTAAGATTAGATCTAGCCCTTACTTCCTCCATTATCGCTTCTCTTGCGGCCTCTCTTGCTTCTCGGTTCTCGCTTAAAATTTCTTTTTGTGCTTCTTCTCTTGCGGCTTCTTCCGCGGCTATTTCTTCCTCGCTTTTTATCATGGTATCATCCACTACCAGTTTTACTTGCGAGAATTTTGCTGTGCCGCTTGATAAGTCAAATTCCGCGCGAATAATCTGCGTTTTTTTGCCGTAGTCCTTTTTATAGGCGGCGGCAAGAGCCATCTCAATGGTTTCCAAGATTTTTTCTTTGGATATTCCCTTGTCTTCCGCTAACTGATCCAGTGCAGAGTTTAAATTTTTGAGATCCAACATTTTATTAAAAAAGTCCATCTTGATGATGAACTATTATAAGTATAGCGCGACATTGACTTTCCTGTCAATGGGCGCTAGAATGCTTACGGTTGTAAATTTAAAACAACAGACCCAAAAGGAGGGCAAAATGAGAAAAACAAGGTTTTTGCTTTTATTGGTAATTATGGCATTTGGAGTAGGTCATTGGCTTTTGAGAGATGACAATCATTACATAGAATATGCTTTTTTTTCTTCGTTTCCCATGATTTCTAATTTCCTGCTTCTTTTATTTTCTTTTTTTGAAGTGGACAAAACTCCAGAAGGAGAGATCTGTTTTAAGCGGTCAAATCCATATCTGCGTCTTATGAGGTGCGTGTTCTCGGAAAGCAAAAAATTAAAAACGGGTAGTATTTCTATTTGCGCACTGCACCTTCATTCTTTGCTTTTGGTGGTATTTGGGATTATAGCTGCTTTAATTTGTTATGTTATTAGCATTTTTATGTTTTTGTTGTTTAGTGGAGAACTGAGTTTTAACCAAATAAGTCTTCAGAAGTTCTTGCATTTACTTGCAGTTACGGGGCCGTTGATTTTAATTGCGGGTTTGGCAATGTGTAAAAATAAAATTCTCAAGAAACTTGGAGGATTTCTGTGTTTTGCATACATAGGTATTTTGTTATTTATATTTTTGGTGTACTTACCAATTACTAGTTTGATGTTTGAGTACAGTTATGCGTTTATTAAAGCAATTTTGATTTATCTTGCAGCTATAGTTATCATGATCAGCGCTCTTATCGGTGTGTTTTTCAGTGTAATATTTGCTCTAAAACACCTTCCTGCCCTGCGAGAAACTTGGCTGGCGCAGATTCTTTTTTCGGTAAAAAACAATATTTGCCCGATGGTTCGCTTGGAAGTCCAAGAATAAAAAACAACCCCGACAATGTCGGGGTTGATATTTTCTATATTTAAAGCTAGTATAAACGTTATTGTAAAACAATTATATGCAGGCGCATCAACTTGTAAAAACTAAAAAAAGGGTTCAAAGAGTAGGCAGAGGTGGCAAGCGAGGAACTTATTCAGGCAAGGGAATAAAGGGCCAAAAAGCAAGAGCGGGTAGGCGTATTCGCCCGCAGGTTCGCGATATTATTAAAAAAATGCATAAAAGGCGCGGCTATTTTTTTAAGTCTTTTCGCGAAAAACCTTACATTGTAAACATTGGAGATATTGATAAAAAGTTTAAAAACGGGGAAAAAATAACATTTGAATCTTTGGTAAAAGAAAAAATACTTCGTGTTCCAAAAGGGAAAAAAGTTAAAGTAAAAATTCTTGGAAAGGGAAAGTCAGATAAAAAATTTATATTCGAAAAAGATTTGTTGTTATCGGAATCAGCAAAAAAGCATGTGGTCTAAAATATCGCTAGTATTTAAAGACAAAGACTTACGAAAAAAATTTTTATTTCTTTTCGGTTTTTTGGCTGCTTTCAGGCTTTTGGCGGCTATACCGATACCGGGCATTGATGCCGAAAGGCTCAATGCATTTCTTTCGGGAAACCAGCTTTTCGGGCTTTTGAATATTTTCTCCGGTGGGGCGCTGGACAATCTTTCTATTGTGATGCTTGGAGTGGGTCCCTACATTACAGGTTCAATTATAATGCAGCTTCTTACAATGATTTTTCCGCAGTTAAAGGAAATGTATCAAGAGGAAGGAGAAGCGGGCAAGCAAAAATTTAATCAATATTCCAGGCTTCTTACATTGCCGCTTGCGTTTGTGCAGGGGTTTGGGCTTATTACGCTTTTAGAAAGGCAGGGAATTTTATCCCTTTCTTTTGGAGAAAAAATCGGGGACATGCTTATTGTAGCAGCGGGGTCAATTCTTCTTATGTGGATTGGCGAACTTATTTCTGAATATTCAGTTGGCAATGGAGTTTCAATAATGATTTTTGCGGGTATCATAGCTTCTGTGCCTATAAGCGTTGGGCAAACTCTACTTTCTTTTGATCAGTCTCAATTTCCCACACTTCTTACTTTTTTGATAATCGGCATAGTTACTGTTGCTGCTGTTGTGGTGATTAGCGAAGGAGAACGCAAAATTCCTGTTTACTACGCCAAAAGAGTGCGCGGTATGAGAATGTACGGAGGAGTTACAACTCACTTGCCGCTTCGAGTTAATCAAGCTGGGGTGATTCCTATAATTTTTGCGCTTTCTATACTTCTGTTTCCGCAAATGATTGCAAGCTTTTTCGCCTCGTCAGGTAATGCTTTGGTGCGGGAAATTTCCTCTTTTGCTTTGAGTATTGTTGGAAACCAGATGGCATATGGTTTTTTCTATTTTATTTTGGTGGTTTTATTTACGTATTTTTATACTTCAGTGACATTTGATCCGGAAGCTATTTCTAATAACCTTCAGCGCGGGGGCGCATTTATTCCAGGGATTCGTCCCGGACCTCCAACTGCGGACTTTTTGCATAAAATTGTAAATCGTACAACGCTGGTAGGCGCGCTGTTCTTGGGTGGAATTGCAATACTGCCTTTGATAGTTCAGGGCGCTACGGGTATTACCACTTTGACCATAGGAGGTACGGCGCTTTTGATTGTAGTTTCTGTGGTTTTGGAAACCGCAAAGCAAATCGAAGCTCAACTCTCGTTGCGAACTTACGAGTAATTGTGGTAGAAAATATGTAGATGTTCTAGTATAAAATTATGGCAAAAAAACCAGTTGTATTTTTTTTGGGTAAATCTGGATCAGGCAAGGATACGCAAGCAGAGCTTTTAATAAAAAAATTCGGCTTTGACTTTATAAGCACGGGACAGCTCTTGAGAGATTTTAGAAATCGTTCTTCGGGTTTTGCGGCGAATTCAATTGAACGTTATGAAGCAGACGGCATTAAGCGGATTTTGGAAATGGGAAGGTTTGTTCCAACTCTCACAGTTGCTTGTCAGTGGCGTTTTGCCGTTTTGGAAGTTACGAAAAATTTTGAAAATTCCACGGGGATGGTTTTTGTGGGCTCTCCCAGAAAACTGTCAGAAGCAA
>JBBTVJ010000048.1:0-7707 GCA_038063295.1 Patescibacteria group bacterium
TTCTGGGAAAAGAGATGCAAAAACTGCAGTACTAAGATAAAATCTGAATATATTCATTCAGATATCAAAACCCTTGAACGCCCTAAATTTTTAAGCGACTTAAGAAGGGGTTACTACGATGTTATAGTCGGTGTTAATCTTTTACGCGAAGGTTTGGATTTACCAGAAGTTTCTCTGGTCATTATTTTAGACGCCGACAAAGAAGGGTTCTTGCGCAATGCGCAAACCTTAATCCAGACAATTGGAAGAGCGGCGCGCCACACACAAGGAACTGTCGTAATGTACGCAGATTCAACAACAAAATCCATGAAGCACGCAATTAATGAAACCGAGCGCAGAAGAAAAATTCAAGAAGAATTCAACAAAAAACATGGCATTGTTCCTCAATCAATAAAAAAAGAGGTTGGAGAAAATGTATTCGGAGAGCCGGCTTCCGCTATAGCGAACACAGCAAAAAATACGTATAAAAAATTTAAAAAAAGTGAACTGGAGCAAGAAATGCGAAAAGCCGCGCAAGCGCTCGATTTTGAAAAAGCCGCAGAAATAAGAGACTTGATAAAAAAACTGTAATTTGTTATAATCCCATAATGCCAATTACCAAATCCGCAAAAAAAGCTCTAAAACAAACCAAAAGAAGAACGGCACAAAATAAGCTTTGGAAACAAAAGCTAAAAGACGCGATAAGGAAAGCTGAAGCCGCTTTCAGCGCAGGAGAAAAACAAAAAATCAAAGAAGCTGTTTCCTATGCTTTTAAAATTACTGACAAAGCCTCAAAAGTAAGAATAGTTCATAAAAACAAGGCAGCGCGTATTAAATCTGCCCTCTCAAGGCTACTAAAGTAGCAAGACGCGATAAATGTTCTTGCTCGTTTTTTTTGTCCATTTTTAAATTTAGATCCGTAAGAATGGCTTTATAGGCAAGATTGAGAGTTTGTTTGTTTTTTGGGGAAATTTTTTTAAGTTTCCAAAAAATAACGTTCACCAAACTCTGTGTAGCAATGGTTCCTGTGGCGCTATCTACCATCAAATAAGCCTGGGATACTGTTGAGTAAAAAAGTTTATCTACAAATCTAAATACTGAATTATCTGCTGAAATTGACGGACTGTTGTTTTTTATTTTAGTTTCTTGTATTTTTGCAGAGTTTTTTTTAAATATTTTAAAAATCTCGTCGTTATTTTTTAGATCTTGTTCCCAAAACAAAAAAACGTCCTTGGAGCTTTTTAAAAAATCCGCGTGGTTTGCAAAATCTTTTGAGTTTTTTATTCTGGAAAGCGTATTTTTAAAAATAAATAGGTGTGTTTGAGAAAATAAGTTTAAGTTTTTGGCGAGTTTCTCAAAATCGTACGGAGCATTAAAATCGTCGCCATCTATTTCTTCAATTAAAAAACTAGGATTTTTTTTTAAGAAGGCTTTTTTAATTTCAATTATTTTTTTTGTGGCTTCAAATGAATTTTGTCCAAATACAAGATAAAGCATATCTACTGGTTCTTTTTTAAACTTATTAAAAAAATGGATTCGCCGCTTTTTTGTACTTCTTTTTTGGATACAAAAAACCCTCCTTGCCCTTCCGGTTCAATTTTTGAATAAAATATAGCGCCTAACAGTTTATTAAGTTTCGGATTTCGTAAAGATAAGTCTACGGTCAAACGAACTCCTGCAATTTCACCGTATTTTACACCCAAAATCTCCTCTGCTTTTGAATTTAAAAACAGTACTTCATTTAAATTGTTGTAAGCAAGTGTCCCATACTCTAAGTTATCTAAAATCAAAAAAAGCTGGCGTTCTCTTTTTGAAAAATTCGAAGCTGATCTAAAAAGCGACAAATAAATAAAAACAGCAATCAAAATTTCAAAAACAGAAAGTATCATGGAAAGGCTCAATAAGCGCGTTTTTGAAGCCCCCTCCAAAGAAGCAGAAACCAAAGAAAAGTTTAAAAAAACAACAAAAAAAGAAAATCCTATAATAAATAAAAAAAATCTTTTTTTTAGCATCGCTTTTAAGTTTTTAATTTTTAATTTTTAATTTTTTCAGTATTCCCCATCTTTTTCCAATCTTCATTTCAACACCAAGAGGTATTGGAAAGCTAACAACACTTTCCATAATTTTTTTCATCTTAAGCGCTGTTAGTTTTAATATATCATCACGTACTTCGTAGAGCAACTCGTCGTGAATTTGTAAAATTGGCTTTATTTTTTTAGCATCAAAGTTTTCTTGAATATTAATCATTGCCTTCTTTACAATGTCTGCATCTGTACCTTGAATTACAGCATTAAATGCCATTCGTTCCATTTCTGACTGTAAAAAACGATCGTATTTTATTTTTTCCATGTCAAAAAACCTCTTGCGCCCAAAATATGTAGAAACAAAACCATTGTTTTTGGCTTCTTTTTTTATTTTTTCTATATATGATTTTACTTTTGGAAAATCGTGAAAATATTCATCGTAAAACTTTTGAGCCTGTTCCGTATTCATACCTGTATTTTGAGCAAGTTTGCGAACCCCCATTCCAAAAACTATCCCGAAATTTATGGTTTTTGCGCGAGAGCGCATTTGTGCGTTTACCTTATCCGGAGGCAGGTTGTTTATTTCAGAAGCCACCATTGCATGAATATCCAGTCCTTTTTTGAAAGCATCTATCATTTTTTTATCTTCAGACAAAACCGCAAGAATTTTAAGCTCTATCTGCGAATAGTCAAAAGATAAAAATGTAAAACCCGGGGATGCCACAAAAGCTTCCCGTATTTTAGCGCCAACCTCGCTTCTTATCGGAATATTTTGTAAATTTGGGGAGTCAGAAGAAAGTCTGCCGGTAACGGTGCCAGTTTGGTTGAAAGTAGTATGAGCCCTCCCCTGATTTTTAGCTAATTCTAATAAAGGAACAATGTAGGTGCTGAATAACTTTGATAGTTCCCTGTGTTCTAAAATTAAAGAAACTATCGGGTGTTTTTCTTTAAGTTTTAAGAGTTCGGATTCTTTTGTTGAAATCTTGCCTGTTGCGGTGCGGGCTCGTCCGGCAATACCTAGTTTTAAAAACACTTCACCAACTTGAGCGGGGGAATTAATATTGAAATTTGTTCCTGCTGCCTTGTAAATTTTTTCTTCAATACTCGCAACTTTTTGGGAAATTTCTTTTTTAAATTTGTTTAAAAACCCCTTATCAAGACCCACGCCATTTGTTTCCATTTCTGCAAGTATAGGCACCAGGGGAAACTCAATTTCATAAACAACGCTTTCGACTCCCCGTTCTTTGATTTTATAAATTAAATTTTTATACAAAGCCGGTAAAGCAGTGAGCGCCTCTTTCGGATCTGTGGGTAAATCTAAAGATTTTTTTTCACTGTCTGAAGCCCAGTTAGCCACTGCTAAGTCAAAAAAGTCTTTTGGAATTTTACCGGAAATTTTAATTAGATTTTTTATATCGTTTGAAACAATCTTTTCTTTAAAATCTGGGTTGCCGTAAATTTTGCCGTCGCGAACAAGAACGAAAGATAGCTTATCATTTGTTTCCGGAAAAAGAGACATTGCCTCCTCTCTCCCCCCCCTAGCAAGGAGGGGATTAAGAGGGGGTTGATAAATCTCGCCCTCACTAACTCTCTTAAACAACGAATTAAATCCCAATTCTAAAAACATTTCTTTGAGTTTTTCTTTGTTTAGCTCAAATTCGGCTTTTTTTAGTTCAAATTTTATCGGCGCGTCTTTTCTGATAGTTGCAAGAGTTTTTGAAAAAAACGCGTCTTCTTTGTGATCTAGTAATAGTTGAACGGTTCTTTCCTTTATATCTGTTGTTGGTTTATTTTTTTGAGCTCCCATTTTTTTATATAAATTCTCCAGCGTACCGAATTTTTTTATTAAATCTGTGGCTGTTTTTTCGCCAATTCCCCGCACACCCACTATGTTGTCTGATGGGTCACCTCTTAAACCCTTAAAATCCGGCAGGAGCTTGGGCACAAAACCATATCTTTCCAAAACTTTTTTTTCATCATAAGTTACAGTGTCATTTATTCCTCTTTTCATTGTGTAAACCACAATCTTCTCATCTTCAACCAACTGTAAAATATCCATGTCGCCAGAAACGATAATAATTTTTAAGTCCTTGCCCCCTCCGTCTTGTCTTTGGACTTGTTCTACTATTGTCCCCAAAACATCATCTGCCTCAAAACCGGGCGCGCTCAAAGAATAAATTCCAAAAGATTCCACAAGCTCTGGAAGTTTTTTTAACTGTTTTATTAAATTGTCTTCCACCTCTGGGCGCTTGGCTTTGTATTCTTCGTACACTTCGTGCCGAAAAGTTTTTCCCGGCAAGTCAAAAGCCGCCGCGATATAGTCGGGTTTAAAATCATTTATTGCGCGAAGCATCATTGTGGAAAATCCGTATAAAGCCCCAGTTGGCTCACCTTTTTTGGAAGTAAACGGCGGTAGCGCATGGTACGCCCGATGAATCAAGGCATGAGAATCTATAAGTAAAAGTGTTTTCATTAACTTTTTGTAAATTTTACTGGATAAAAACAATTCGTTCGTTTGGTGTTTGGCTGTGCTTGAAAATAATACGCGTGGTGTTTTTAGGTAAAATATTTTTTATTTTATTCCCCCACTCTACTAAAATTATATTTTGTGGTCTGCCAGCGGGCGGATTTATAAACCCCCTCCAGCCCAATGCTTTAAAATCTTTCGCTTGCAGGCGGTAAGCATCAACATGAATCAAATTTTTACGGCTCTTGGGAATGTCATAAATTTTAAGTATCACAAATGTTGGGCTTTGGACTTTTTCTTTTATACCCAAAGCCTCTGCAAACCCCTGCGTAAATGTTGTTTTTCCAACGCCAATCTCACCCTCTAAGCTCAAAACCATCAAATTCGGCATTTTGAGAATCTCTTTGGCAAATTTTTTGGCAAAAAGTCTAGTTTCTTTAACGCTTTTTGAAACAAGCTTCATAATACAAACTTATCCACACTTTCGCTTTCGCGCAAGCGTATGCTACGAATGGAAGCATGCAGGAAGCGCTCCAAAAATTTAAAGAAACGTTAGACCACGCAAAAACTATCGCTATAAGAACTGGGGCGACAAAAGATATTTCAAAAATTCTCTCTTCATACGTACTTCATTCTGTGTTTTTGGAATTAGGAAAAAATTCAAGCGTTGACTGCGGACAAATAGATGATTCCGCAAAAAATTTTCTTTCACAGCTTTTTGGCGCTGAGCAAAAAAACTTTGAAAATCTGGAACACACTATAATAAAAAAAGATACAGAAAAAATACCGATCTCTGAGTTAAAGTATGAAAAAGACGGAACAATCTTAAAAATCATATTAAACAGCAACGCAAATTTTGACCACCAAAAAATAATCATAGAAAAAGAAAAAATCGCTGTTGATCTTTTGCTTTTATTGGATCCGGAAGAAACTCAGGTAAATTCTGTTCTCCAAAACACCCCCCATAAAGAAGTGGTAAAAATAACCTCCAAAGACAAAAGTATTTCTGTAAAAACTTTTGAAATAGTAACTTTATTAAATAAAGACTTGGTAGGAAAATTTAAGGAGGCGCTTTGGCTGCTTTTAAAAAATGAAGACGAGTTTTCAAAAAACACTCTTTTAGTAAAAAAGGAAATTCTTGACCAAAATCCGGATATTGCAAAAATAATCAAAGCAAACAACATATTAAAACCAAAGAACTTTTGGAGATTACTGGGAAGAGCCCTTCAAAGAAGCGAAATAGAAAGCGAACTTGGTGTTTTGTGGACATTTTTAACATTAGACGACTTTTCAAAAACAAACCAAGATAAAAGTGCTGTCACTCATATAGTTGATGAAATAAAAAAACTGAGAACTCCTGAAAACTTTCTGGCGGTGCTTTGGCAAAATAGCAAAGAATCAGTACAAGCAGTTATTGGAGGAGAAACCTCAAAAATAAAAAAACTGGCTTTCCAAATGGGATTTGCGCTTTCTTCTTCATACTTTTTTACAGAAGAGTTTAATAGTTTTTCTGAAGCAGAAATTAAAATACGCTCAGAAATAAAAAAGGTGATACAATAAAATCATGCCCGAACTAATAAAAGAGCTTCAAAAAAAAGAAGAGGAGGAGCTTGTTAAAATTCTCTCTAAAAAATACGGTTTGCCATATATTAATCTGGAAAAAATTACCATAGAATTAGACGCATTAAAAACAATACCGGAAAAAGACGCAAGAGAAAATTTTATTGCGGCACTTCAAAGCACTGGGAAAAAACTCCAAGTTGCAGTCGCTAACCCAAACATAAAAAGCGTTCAGAGAATAATAGAAAATTTAAAAAAACAAAATTATGAACTAAAACTTTACTTAGCTTCAAAATCCGGACTTGGTAAAGTTTTTTTGAAATACAAGGAAATTCCTCCGTTTGAAGAAATAAAGCCAGGAATAGTGGAAATAAAATCAGCCCAAAAATCTAACTTAAAAGGCATTTACAAAGAAATAAGCAAAGAAAATAAAAACGCCACACTTGTTATTGAAACTTTATTAAGTTTTTCCATAGGGATAAATGCTTCTGACATACATATAGAGCCCTTTGAAGATGGAGCAAGATTAAGACTGCGGCTTGACGGCGTATTGAATGACTTGGGAAATATTCCACTAGAGCTTTACAAAATTTTACTTTCACGAATAAAACTTTTATCAGAAACAAAACTAAACATTCACAACAAACCACAGGATGGAAGATTTACAATAAGGATTAAAAAAAATAACGAGGACATTGAGGCAAGAACCTCTATACTCCCTGGTCCTTATGGCGAATCGGCAGCAATGCGAATTCTCCTTCCCCAAACAATAGAAATGAAAATGGAAAATTTGGGAATGCAGCAAGAGATTCTTTTAATGGCAGAGCGCGAACTTAAAAAACCCAACGGAATGATTATCACGACTGGACCTACTGGCTCCGGAAAAACAACCACGCTTTACGCTTTTTTAAAAAAAGTTGCTTCTTCAAAAATTAAGGTAATAACAATAGAAGATCCCATAGAGTACCACCTTGCCGGCATTTCACAAACCCAAATTGAACCGGATAAGGGGTACAATTTTTCAAACGGACTTAAATCTATATTACGTCAGGATCCAGATGTAATACTAGTTGGAGAAATAAGAGATTACGAAACAGCCAGCACTGCAATACACGCAGCTTTAACGGGGCAATTGGTTTTTTCCACTTTGCATACAAATAATGCCGCGGGCACAATACCGCGGCTTATAGACTTAGGTGTAAAACCAAATATAATAGCACCCGCAATCAACGTGGCAATTGCACAACGTCTGGTAAGAAAACTGTGCGAGAATTGTAAAAAAGAAACAAAATTGTCTCCAGAAGAGGAAAAAATTATAAAAGAAAAGTTAAAAGGAATTAAAAAAAACTTTCAAACCCAAAAGGCATGGAAAGCTGTTGGGTGCCCAAAATGCAACCTTACAGGATATGAAGGAAGAACGGGAATATTTGAAGCGTTTTTGGTAAACGACGAAATAGAAAAACTTATTTTAAAAAACCCGGCTGAAGCAGAAATAAAAAAAACAGCAAAAAAACAAGGCATGCTTACAATTTACCAAGATGGATTATTAAAAGTATTAAAAGGCATTACGTCCTTTGATGAATTAAATAGAGTAGCGAGTTCCGAGGATTAGCCTCCGGGCAATTGCTCTTCCATGGGTAGATAGAGCTTAGATTTTTTCCGAGGAGCAGACCAGTA
>JBBTVJ010000049.1:0-2983 GCA_038063295.1 Patescibacteria group bacterium
CAATTAAATTATTTATAGATAGTACCGGCGGAGAATTATCTGGATATAGAACTCTAGCAAATGGCATTAAAATGTCAAAAGCGCCAATAACGGGGATAGTAATCAGCAAAGCTTATTCTGCAGCAGCTCTATTACTTCAATGTTGTCACAGAAGAATTGCAATGCCACACTCGCGAATATTTTTTCACAAACTACAAGAAACACTAACAACAAATATAAAAGATGCGAGTTTAAACGTAATAGAAGAGACTATAAATATTCTATTTCAACGAAAAAAAGAGGCCCAAGAAGATCAAAAAGAAGTTGACAATATTGTTATTCAAAAATCTGGCCTAACACTAGAACAATTGGAATCAATTGAAAACCAACACTTAACACCGGAAAAAGCCAAAGAACTAAATCTTATAGATGAAATCGGAATAGAGATATAAAAACCCTGCCGAGTCAGCACATCAAACGTGCTAAAGACTCGGCGGGATTTTTTTATCCCCAGTTTTTTGCTTTGAGAGCCAAATGAGCGGCTTGCTGCTGGGCTTCTTGTTTGGATGCGCCCTCTCCTTCTGCCACTAGTTCTTTTTCCAAATAAACCCCTACAATAAAGTGCTTATCATGATCCGGACCCCACTCTTTTACAACTTCGTAAGTTGGCGTGATACCCACCCTTTCTTGAGCTTCTTCTTGAAAAAGACTTTTTGCGTCTTTATATAACTTCTTTTCCAAAATTTCAGGAATTTTTGGTTCTAAAATTCGAAGAATAAAATTCTTTGCCGAGTCGTGCCCATTATCTAAATAAATCGCCCCCACTATCGCCTCAAAAGCGTTTGCCAAAATAATCTGCCGCGCACGGCCAATATCTTTTAACTCCCCGCGAGACAATCTTAAAAAATCATTCACCCCCAAATCTCCCGCCACTTTTCCTAAAATATTTGCGTTTACAAGCGAAGCGCGCAAATTTGTAAGTTCTCCTTCCGGCTTTTGGGGAAATTTTTCATAAATAAATTCGGTTATTATAAGCTCCAAAACTGCGTCTCCTAAAAACTCTAACCGCTCGTTATTTTCCCCAGCCTCGGGGTTTTCGTTTATATACGATCGGTGCGTCAAAGCGGTCTCTAAAAGAGATTGGTTTTTAAATTTCACATTTATGGCTTTTTCTGGTTTGGATAAATCCTTCATTTTATTTCTTTGATTCCCTTTTCTATAAGCGGGCGAACGTCGTCATAAATTTTAAGTTCATTAACTTCGTCTTTTTGGAACCACTGCGCATCATCCAGCCCACCGGAACTTTCGAGTTTTATATCTTTGTCCAAAGATTCAATTAAAAAATAATTTACATGTCTGCGCGTAGGTCCCGTCTCGGGATCAGAGGCTATATATTCATTGTCTCCTATTTTTTTTACTATTTTAATGTCTTTTAATCCTAATTCCTCTTCTATTTCCCTTTTGGTGCCGCTTTCAATATCCTCCCCCTTTTCCAAATGCCCTTTTGAAAGCGTCCAAAAACCAAAAACATCATGCACCAAAGCTATAAAAATTTTACCTTTTTCTTTTCGAAATACTACCGCTCCTCCCAACTCCTCTTTAGGCAATTTTTCCAAATCTTGGGCCCCAAATTTTTTGCCAAAATCATCCTTTCCTGGTTCTCCAATTTCTTTATATACAGTTCCCAAAACGCCATTTACAAATTTTCCTGAAGAAGTTCCGCCAAAAGTTTTGGCAAGTTCGATAGCTTCGTTTATAGCAACCTTTGGAGGCACTTGTGAGCGGTCACCAAAAAGAAGCTCCGAAAGACCAAGACGCAAAACATTTCTATCAATCGGCGCTATTTGCGCAATTGGCCACTCGGGCGCTGCTTTTTGTATAATATCGTCAATTTCGTCTTTGTGTTTTAAAACTAAATCAAGAATTTTTTTTGCAAAACCATCTTCTTCAATACCAGGAGCAAATTCTTTTTTGTTTCTTTCTAAAATTTCGTCAATGTTAATTTTCCCCTTGTTAAAATCCCACTCAAAAAGGGTTTGCATTGCCAATGATCTTGCAAGGTGCCGATTTGCCATTTTATTTTTCTTGTAACTCTTTTTCTTTTTGTTTCCTTTCTTTTTTGTTTAATTTTTTGAGAACATCTACTATTTGCCTTCCTTTGTAGTACCCGCAGTTTAAGCATACCACATGCGGCAAAACATCTGCTCCGCATTTTGAGCATTTCACAAAACTTTGCGCTTTGAGCGCGTGGTGAGATCTCCTGCGCTTCGTGTGCCCTCCCGTATGCCTCATTCGAACTACCATTTTGTAATTATAACTTATTATTTAAAAAAAGTAAATCTTTCTTTGGAACGGTGCAGAGTGATATAGTTAAAACAGATTTAAAAATCGGACAAATTTATGACCGATGAATATGTTTTGGGCGTTATTTACAATGCTAAACTCGATTGGCAAGAACATCCTCAAGGAGGTTTTACTGCCATCATGAATGAGATTACAATTCATATAACATTTGCCGCACTCACGCTTTCTAGGGGTTTAAAAAAAATTGCAATCCATAATTCCAGGCCATTTTCTAAAAAATCGTCATTGCTTGAACAGATGTTTAAAGACATTAGAAATCAAGCGGCTAACCAGTGCATTCAATGCTATAGCGATGAGTATAAAGAAATTTTAAGAAAAGAAATATTAACACAACTCACTGGTTTAAATATTTAAAAAACAGCAGAGAAGGTGCTATATAAATTTTCTGCAAAATGATCTGCGGTGGATTTTGGAAAGGCCGTGGATTTTTATGGCTTCCTGGTGCGTTTTTGTGCCATAACCTTTGTGAATCGCAAAGCCGTATTGCGGAAATTTTTTGTGCATGCGTGTCATATGAGCATCGCGCCTTACTTTTGCAATTATTGATGCTACTGCAATCAGCGGAATTTTTTCGTCTCCCTTTATAATTGTTTCTTGGTTTTTGTAATATCACATGCAACTAATCCTAAATCACCTATTT
>JBBTVJ010000050.1:0-4880 GCA_038063295.1 Patescibacteria group bacterium
ATAATCTCATTAAATCTTGCTCGATTTTATTTGGGTCTTTGTACTTGGATAATTCGAAGTATTCAGCAAAACGCTTAACATGAGTATCCACTGCAATACCCTCCACCACTCCATAGGCGTTCCCCAAAACCACATTTGCGGTTTTTCGCGCCACCCCAGGCAAAGTAAGCATTTCTTTCATAGTCTTGGGTAGTTTTCCAGAAAAATTTTCTTTTATTTTTTGGGCCGATGCTATAATATTTTTGGCTTTCACTCTATAAAATCCGCAGGATTTTACTTCTTTTTCTAAAATTTTTTGATTTGCCGAAGCAAAATCATTAACTGTCCTGTACTTTTTAAACAAATTAGTAGTTACTTCGTTTACTTTTTTATCGGTACACTGGGCAGATAAAATAACAGAAATCAACAATTGTATATTGTTGCCGTACTTAAGCGCAATTTTTGCTCCCGAGTACTTTTTTTTGAGAATTACTAAAATCTTATAAGCCTGCGGATTGTAGTTCCCTTTCAATGTTTGAAACTTCACCATCTAAACCTTCAAGTGATGTATCTTTCAAATCCTTTTCTATATCAGCAACTCCATCGGATGTTCCTTGTATTTCCAGTTGTTTTATTACTGATTCCGCGCCTGAAGGAATCAAAACCGTTCGAAAAGAATAAGCAAGCCACGCAATAACAGCGAGCACCGCTATAATTATTATTACAAGCCAAGTTTTTGATTTCATAATTTTATTTATGATGAAGTATCAGATAATCCTTTAATTGAATTTATTACATCAACAAGCGCTTTGTGGGCATTTTTTACTTTTTGCGCAACAGTTGCCACAATATCTTTTACTTTTTTAAAATATTCTTTAGGATTTTCACTTTGCGACAAAGCTTTAAATTCTTCTTTGGCTTTGTCCAAAGCATCTTCTGCTGCCTCTATGGCAGTTCTTGCGTTTTCGAGCGATGTTTTAAATGTAGCGACATCTTTGCCGGCGTCTTCAAATTTGTCTAGCCTTGAATCAATTCTGTCTCCGAGTTTTCTCAAACGGCTTATAGCTGCTTCAAATTTTCTAACCATTGTGCCGAAAAACGCTTCAATCCTTTTTGCTCGCTCTTCAGATAATTTCTTTTTTAATGCCTCAATTCGTTCTTTGGCCTCTTCTTTGAAAGCCTCTCTTTTTTCTTTTATTGTTTCTCGTAAATCTTCTCGTTTTGTTTTAACTTCTTCTCTAAACATCTCTCTTTTTTCCATTAACTGCTCTTTTGAAAGATTTTTAGACTCCATTTTTAAAGCTTCACGTTTTTGTTTTATATCGGTATTTAATGCGTCTCGCTTTTCCATGGCTTCTGATTTAAGCGTTTCTCTTTTTTGAGATATGTCAGCACGAAGAGTTTTGATCTCTTCTTTTCTCAACTGAGTGACACCCTCCTCATTTTCGTGAGCAATAGAAAAAGCGGGCACAAACAGTGCCAAGGATGCAAATAAAGCTAAAATAAATCTGATCATGACTATATGTTATATAATATTAAATTTGTCCATTATCGCAAGTACTGTCTGTGGATAGTGAGAAATCACAGTGCCATTATAGTAGTATAACTTCTCTTGTGAATCTTTGTTTTTATAATACTTTTCAGTAATAGGATTACCTCCAGCTAAGTTCATGGCTACTACTTTTATAGCCTGATCAATACTTTCAAACCTAACATTGCAAGAAGCCCAGCCAAATGGGTTGTTTTTACATCTCCAAATAGCATGCTTTCCCCCACCGGATTCCTGTACCGCAATAGCTGGAAGTAGTCTCCAATCTAAGTTGTATTTTTGAGCAACCTCAGCCATTTTAAAACCGTACCCCACAAGAGGCATATTTCTAGCAGCAAAATAAGCATCAATTGCATGAGCTTGTTCGTATAGTATGGTCATCGCCAAATCGTCTTTCTCTATTGGATCGGGCACCAATAACTGGCTTCCTAGCCCAAATAAAGAAAGATTCAAATTTAAGGCTAAAATAGGAATAAATGAGGCGAATCTTAAAAGTTTTTTGGTATCCATTTAAAGCGGTTTTTGCTCCGCAAAACCATTTCCGTAAGGCTAACAGCATAAGCTAAAATAGCCTGAAATCCTGTATTAAGCAATATATTACAGGATATGTCAATATTATAGAGCAATGAGCCAAAAAAGTCAATGGCATGTACCGATCTCGTACATGACACGTATATTACAAAAAATTGACAAATCATACAGTTTCATGCTATAGTTGTAGCAGAATCCGGAATCGGTCAAGCTTTCTTAAAAGGAGGTTCCGCCATGGCAACGACGCTGGATATTTCAAAGCTGGACAGAGCAACTATACTTGCAGCTCTGCACAACCATGCACTACAGATCTGGCATGATCGTCATACAGAAGGAAAGAAGGTCTTTTCGGATATTTCTACCGAGGAGGCAAGGGAAATTCTTGAACATCAATATCAGTTTAGTTCACTTTATGGAACAGAGATGGGCGTCGATTTTCACGGTAATTTTGTAAACACGTGGGTCTACGACCAAATCTATGGTTTTGGTACCGGCGAGAGGGTTATCGCCAAGCTCTCAGTTTAACTACGTGGCACAGTGCTGAGCATCACTCTAAACTGCTCTTTTTTCTTTGCCAAAATCCTATCCCTACGCCCCATGACACCTTTGCTATTTATTGACTGGCCCACATGGCCATTTTCAATTTTGGCCATTTTTCTAACCACTTTTTTTGCTTTACCCTTTCAACAACAACATTTTCGACATTGCCCTCATCAATGAATCCTTTATTGGGCCTAACTATTAAGTTAATCAAATCTTCTACTCCATGGGGCGCTATCAATTTTAACTCTCCATTTTCTATTTTCACACCAATACACGTTGCTGTCTCTGGCCATTTTGAAACGGCGTCTTCAGTAGAGATGTACGGCGGTGGCTTAATCGTATACCATTTGTGAGCATGCGCTTCGTTGACCACTTCCCAACTAAGACCAGTTTTTATATTCAGCTCTGCGGACAGCTTCTTATCAGTATTTTCATCGTTACCATTTGGGTCATAGTAAACTAAATCAATATCAGCTGTATCAACGCGTTGTTTGCTGTACCCATGCAAGTAATCCCAAACTTTATTCCTGACAAATCCTGCTCCTATCAACCAATTAGGGAGATTGAGTTCTTCAGCGATATGCAGCACACCCATCATCCATTTGTCCTCACTTATCAGGTTGAGAATATCTTGTTCGGTCATATTATTTTCCATGACACCTTTTATATTTCTTCCCGCTGTTGCAGAAGCACAAGCAAGTATCCCGATCTGTGGCGGCTAAATATGAACTTGATTGAACTTTTCCTCCAAACCCAACATTGAAAATTTCTTGGCAATTTATTTTTTTACATACTTCTGTTTCCGCTCTTTCAAGATTGCCCAGGACTCTATCCCCCCCATTTGCAAAAATATGTGGCTTTAGATAGAAAAGTTCGTAAGCTACACTCATATCTTTTGGGTTTTTTTGGTGCTTTGTATAGATTACCTTGTCAACGCATCCTAAAGCCTCAATAACTTCTTTCCGTTCACGCTGTCTCATAAAAACAAAACCTTTTTTGGCTTTAAGCCAATTGTCGTTATTTAAAATTATAATCAGCTTATCGCCAAGTTTTTTAGCTTCCCGAAACATTCTTATGTGCCCAATATGCAAAGGGTCAAACCCTCCACTCACTGCAACTACTACTTGTTCTTTATCCATAATAATTAAACTACAAAAAAGACAAAATTTTTTCGGCTTTCTTTAAATCTTCGGGGTAACCGATAGGAATCCAAAAATCCGCTTCAACTGCGTAAATATTATGTTCGATGGCAAGCTTTGTTAAAGAATTTGTAATATAAAATTCACCGTTTGGGTGCTGAATGAGCGGATATTTAAAAATTCTTGCATCTAAAACTGCAGCACCCGTTGAAGCTGTGTTGGAACGAGGATTTTCTGGTTTTTCTTCAATTTCCAAAACCTTATTATTTTTATCTATGAGCACTACTCCGAATCTTCGCGGATCTTGAACTTGTTTTACTAAAATCGAAAGAGGACGCTTTAGAAGCTTTCCTAAATTTTCTTTAGAATGCAAATCATCCGCAAAAAGCATTAAAAATCTTTCACTTCCAACAAAATCCCTGCAAAGATGCAAAGCATGCCCGGTGCCAAGTTTTTCTTTTTGTTCAATATATTTTATATTAAATCTTCCGAAACGATCCCCAAAATATTTTTTTATTTGCTCTCCCAAATATCCAATCACTAAAACAACTTCATTGATTTCATCCGGCAAAGCTTTTAAAATATGACATAAAAGTGGCTTTCCTAAAAGCATTATCATGGGTTTTGGGGTTTTATCCGTAAGCGGGCGCATCCGCTCACCCTTTCCCGCGGCAAGTATTACGGCTTTCATACTTTTATAACAACGGGGGTTTAATTATTTTCACGCCAAAAAAAACATTCTAATATTCTTAAGAATATTAGAATGTTTTGCGGTACCAAAATAATTAACCCTTTTTCTTTACTCTTCTATTAATAACGCTTGTCCGACTGGGCTTATATCCAATGCTCTTTGAATTACCTCATCAAATTCCTTTTCAGTACGAATCGGATTGTGTCTTAGTTGTTCTAAAACATACGATGGTACTACATTAAGAGGAATGTGTACTTTCCCCAACCTTAGCGCTTCTTGAGCTTGTTGTAGTGTTTCTACTACAATTCCATCTTTTTTCTCCATAAAGCACTATCTCTTGTGTTTTCATTTTTCTACTAATAAGATAGCACGAGGTATAACAATCAGCAAAATACTTACTTGTAAAAATTTGGCGGGTGTGGTAGGAATAAAAATAGAATTTGCGTAA
>JBBTVJ010000051.1:0-13656 GCA_038063295.1 Patescibacteria group bacterium
ATCTAAATATTCTAGCGGACAGGTAATAATAAAACCAGCAAAATTAGGTAAAGGACTTGTGGCTGGTGGAGCTGCCCGAATAGTGCTTTATTTTGCTGGTGTTGAAAACGCTTCTTTAAAAACCCTTTCACGCACTAAAAATAAGATCAATATAGCAAAGGCTACCATAGAAGCCTTAAGAAGCTTGAAGTGGAAATGACAAAAATATTTTTATGCTATACTGGAAACTATGGCAGAAGAAACAAAAAGTAATTGGCAAGACATATTTAATCTTAAAAAAGTTTGTTCTAGATATAGGGTAGACATATGGCAATGTCCACAGGTTTTGTTTTTAGTAATGGGGTTTATTATTATTGGAGCGATTTTAGTAACTTACGAGCTGACCAAAACTTACCAAGAACCAGAAATTGCGGCCCTCATTGTTCTTGCGGTAAGTGCGATTCTTTTTGTGATTGGCCAAATCATTGTAACCTCATTTGAGCGTATTGCCGAGTCATCTTTGGCAAAATCAGAATTTGTAAGCATTATGTCCCATCAACTGCGTTCTCCAATGTCTTCTATCAAGTGGCAGCTTAATATGTTAATTTCTGAAGATTTAAAATCAAATTCAGCAACGGAGAAATTATTTGGTTTTTTGGAGGGGATTTATGATCAAAACGAGAAAATGATAAGATGTGTAAGCGACTTGTTGGAGGTTAACAGAATTGAAGACAAAGATATAGCATTGAAACCAGAGTTTTTTTCTATCAGCGCACTTACGGAAAAAGTTATTGACGAATACAAAAAAGATGCGGCAATGGCTAATGTTAATATTTCATCTTTTTTTCAACCAGATGTCCCGCTTTCTTATGCAGATCAAGACCGTATAAAAAAAGTTATAGAACATTTGCTTGATAATGCAATAAGATACAGTTTAAGTGGTGGAGAGGTGAATATAAGTATTGAAAAAAGAAGCAATAATATAATATGGAAAATTACTGATCAAGGTGCTGGCATACCAAAAGAAGATAAAAAAAGAGTTTTTGAAAAGTTCTTTAGGTCACAAAACGCTGCCAGATACAAAAGCTCTGGTTCCGGAATCGGTCTTTTTATTGCAAAGTCAATAATCAAACTCTCTGGAGGGGCAATTAATTTTGCTTCTGATGAAAACAAGGGGTCGACATTTTGGTTTTCCTTACCAATTAAAAAAATACAATGAAAAAAATTTTATTTATTGAAGATGAAGAATCTTTGCAAAAAACAATGAGAGATTCGCTTGAAAGAAGCGGGTATAGTATGGTTTCCGCAATGGATGGAGAAAATGGTATTTTGCTTGCAAAAAATGAAAATCCAGATCTTATTTTACTGGATTTAATTTTGCCCAAAAAAGACGGATTCGAAGTTTTAAAAGCCCTAAAGAGCGATTCAAGGACAGATGGTATTCCAGTTATTGTACTTACAAACCTTGAAGGGAGCGGCGATATTGAAAAAGTTTTGTCTTTGGGAGCGCGCACCTACTTAGTTAAATCAAATTATAGTTTGGATGATGTTCTTTCGAAAATAAAAAACATTTTTGAGAGCAAAGAGATGCGTTAATATGCAGGTTGAAGAGCAACAACTAAAAGCGTTCTTGGAAGATTCTGAGTTAATAGGAAAAGACGACTTAAAAAAAGCTGAAAAAAAAGCACAAAAGTCTAATAAACGACTCGAAGATGTTTTACTCGAAGACAAAACTATTTCAGAAAGCGATCTTTCGCGCCTTAAAGCTTATATCTTAGGGATTCCTTTTGTAAACTTAAAGGGTTCACGCATTGACCCAGATATTTTAAGGATTATACCAGAGCCAATTGCAAAAAAAAATAAAATCATAGCTTTTAAAAAAACTGGCCAGAACTTGGAAGTAGCAATGATTGATCCTAGGGACCTTGAAACTGTTGAATTTATCAAAAAAAAATCTAATCTAAAAATTCTCCCGCGTCTTACAGATTCAGAATCAATAAATTTTGTTTTATCTCAATATCAAAAAAGCTTAGAAGCTGAATTCGGAGATTTAATTGAAAAAAAAGAAGAAGCCAGGGAGGAGGCTTTGCATTTTCAATTGCCTTCAGCTGGCGATGAAATTGTAGAAAAGGAAGAAGACCTTAAAAAATCAGCTGAAGATTTGCCGGTAATTAAAATAGTAGACACTCTTTTGCGGCATGCCATTTTGGAGAAGGCATCTGATATTCATATTGAACCTATGGAGAAAGATGTTCTTGTACGATACAGAATAGACGGAATTTTGCATGACGCAATGACTTTGCCCAAACACATAGCTCCGGGAGTTGTGGCTAGAATTAAAGTGCTTTCAAATTTAAAACTCGATGAGCATCGTCTTCCGCAAGACGGTCGATTTAAACTCGAAACGGAAAGCTATAAATTTTCTTTTAGGGTTTCTGTTTTTCCAATATTTGATGGGGAAAAGGTTGTTTTGCGTCTTCTTCCCGAAGATACTCGAGCCTTTACATTAGAACAGCTTGGATTTCACGGGGGACAGCTTGAGGTGTTGCAGCAAAATATTAGAAAACCCACAGGAATGATTTTGGCTACCGGTCCCACTGGATGTGGCAAAAC
Source organism: Patescibacteria group bacterium (assembly GCA_038063295.1). Classification (GTDB taxonomy): domain Bacteria; phylum Patescibacteriota; class Minisyncoccia; order UBA11713; family 2-01-FULL-45-33; genus DATDXD01. Next base: position 2,593 of record JBBTVJ010000051.1, read on the forward strand.
CACCACACTTTATTCTGTTTTAACTATTTTAAATGATCCGGAAGTTAACATTTCAACAATTGAAGACCCAGTAGAATATAGAATTCCTAAAGTGAATCAAACTCAGGTTCGCCCTGATATAGGATTTACTTTTGCCAACGGGCTTCGTTCTTTGTTGCGTCAGGATCCTGATATAGTTATGGTAGGAGAGATAAGAGATAATGAAACCGCATCTTTGGCTGTGAATGCTGCGTTAACAGGGCATTTAGTGCTTTCCACTTTACATACAAATTCTGCTGCGGGAGCTTTGCCGCGCTTGCTGGATATGAAAATAGAACCATTTTTAATAGTGTCCACAGTTAACGCAATAACTGCTCAAAGATTAGTTCGCAGGCTTTGTGGCGAAAGGGAAAAATATTTTTTGTCGCAAAAAGAAGAAAAAGAGCTTAGGAAAAATGTTGATCTAGACAGAGTTCTAAAATTTTTAAAAGATGAAAAAATAGTTGCGCAAAATTCTACTTGGGAACATATTCCTTTTTATAAACCTACTCCTACTGACGACTGTCCTGACGGATTTAAAGATAGAATTGGCATACATGAAATTTTGCAAATGTCGCCAACAATTAAAGATTTGGTTATGGCAAACGCTTCTTCTGACGATATTGAAAAGCAGGCAAAATCTGAGGGGATGGTGACTATGATAGAAGACGGTATTTTTAAATGTGTGCAGGGCATTACGACAGTTGAAGAAGTATTAAGAGTAACTAGCGAGTAGTATGCCGACTTTCAGCTACAAAGCGAAGGAAGAGGATGGTAGTGTAGCAGAAGGCGCTGAAAGCGCAGAAAATAAATTTGATCTAGCAGACTTGCTTAAATCAAGAGGCCTTACGGTTTTAAATATAACAGAATCAAAGGAATCAAATATTAATAAAATATATACCCTTGCACTTAATTTGCTTTCCAGGATTACTCTTGAAGATAAAATTAACTTTGCAAGAAATATTGGGGTTATGGTGGGTTCGGGAATTGCGCTTTTACGTGCTTTAGAAATCGAATTAAGGCAAAGTAGTAATAAAAAGTTTAATGCTGTTCTTTTTGATATTATTAATACAGTAAAAGGAGGAGGTTTTTTTAGCAAGGCATTGGGAGACCACCCAAAGATTTTTCCAAAATTTTTTAAGGAAATGGTTGTTACCGGAGAAAAGTCTGGTAGATTGGAAGAATCGCTAAAAATAGTGACGCTTCAGTTAAGTAAAGATTACGCACTAAGAAAGAAGGTGAGAGGCGCCATGATTTATCCGATGATTGTATTTTTTTCTATGATAGCAATTGCTGTTTTAATGCTAGTTTTTGTAGTGCCTTCTTTGGTTGCTACATTCAACGAACTCAATATAGAAATTCCTGCATCCACGTCTTTTATAATTTTTATCGGAAGCTTTTTTCAATCACACGGTTTCATTTCAATAGCCGGTTTTTCAGCAGTTTTATACGCATTTTTTTATTTTTTTAGCACAAGGGTTGGAAAAGAAAGTCTTGATTATTTTTTTGCTTACTTTCCGCTAATTAAAGGTATAAATAAAAAATTTAATGCTGCAAGGGTTTGCCGAGCGCTAAGCTCACTGATTTCTGCGGGGGTTGATATTGTGGAATCATTTGATACAACAAGAGGTTTAGTTACAAACCACCTTTATCAAAAAACACTAGACAGCGCTGCCGATTCTATTAAAAAAGGCAATCCGATTTCGAAGGTATTTTTGGCGGGGGATAGTTTATTCCCTCCGTTAGTAGGAGAAATGATCGCAGTAGGCGAGGAAACCGGTAAAATTTCTTTAATGCTGAGCGAGCTTGCGAGATTTTACGAAAGCGAGGTAAATACTGCCACAAAAGAGTTATCAACGGTTATAGAGCCAATTTTAATGATAATAATAGGCGCTTTTGTTGGATTTTTTGCAATTTCAATGATTTCTCCCATGTACAATTTATCCGGAGGATTTTAGTAATTTTTTTATGAAACAAGGATTTACGCTGATAGAAATTTTGGTAGGTATTGCTATAACTGTTGTTTTAACTCTTGTGGTGTGGTCCGGGTTTAGCTCTTTTCGCGATTCTTCTCATGTTTCTGAGACTCACTCTGCGGTTTTAGGTATGCTTCGTGATGCAAGGTCGCGCACCTTGTCTTCTGAAAAAAATACGGAATACGGTGTGCATTTTGAAACAAATCGCATCGTTCTTTTTTTGGGTTCTTCTTATAATCCTGGATCTTCATCAAACGAAATATATGATTTTCCTCCACTTGCTCGCATTTCTTCAATCAATCTTGGGGGCGCTCTGGACGTAGTGTTTTCCCGCCTTGCGGGCGCTGCTTCTGCAAATGGGACTGTAATTATTGAGTCTACTGCAAATAACGCTAAAAATAAAACTATCATAATTCTTTCTTCAGGAAGTGTAGAGTAACTATGCTACAATATTTTTATGACCAAAGCTGGATTTGGGCTTGTAGAAATTATTATAGCCTCTGCAATTATAAGCGTGAGCATATTTTCCCTTTCGGCTATAGCGGTAATTGGATCGCGGCTTCAGGTACAATCTTTAGAAAAAATCAGAGCTAATTTTTTGGCAGAAGAAGGTCTTGAGGCACTGCGTTTTTTAAGAGACAAAAGTTGGTCGGGAAATTTATTTACTTTATCTTCGGGAGTTGACTATTATATTAACTTTTCAACTTCCACGTCTTTGTGGAGCATAAGTTCTACACCCAGTTATTACATTGATTCTTTATTTGAAAGGAAAGTAAAAACAGAAAATGTATTTCGAGATTCTAATGACGATATTGTGCTTTCGGGCGGAACAAATGACCCGGATACAAAAAAATTTACTGTTTTTGTAGCATGGTATAGCAAAGCTGGAACAAGTACGGTTCAGCTTAACACTTATTTATCAGATATTTTTGATAATTAAAAATGCGAGGATATTCTCTTATTGAAGTTTTAATTTATTCTACCATTCTTGCTTTGATTGCTGCTCTTTCGGCGGCTTCCATTATTTCTTCATGGCGTGGATTTCAAAAATCAAGAATTGATGGAGAACTTGCAAGGAACGGAGAGTTTGCTTTGGAACGGATTACTCGCGACATAAGATTATCCGACAATATTGGCGCGTCTTCTAGTTTTACTTTGAGTCCCGGAATTTTAGAACTGATATGGGGAGCTACTTCTACAAAATATTCTCTTTCTGGGCAGGTTCTTCAAAGAAAAGAAGGTGGGGGTGTGGAAGAATCTATTACCTCGGGAGATACAAGAATTATGAATTTGATTTTTTGGAACGAAGCCACTTCTTCTCCAAGTGTTTCTTCGCGAATAATAAAGATTGAATTTACATTAGAAGCTGGAGAAGGTGCGCTGCTTAAGCAGAAAAACTTTTTTGGAAGCGCGGTATTAAGAGGACAATACTAAAATGAATTTTCAAAAACAAAAACGGGGGCAGGCGGCAATGAGTGCTGTTATATTTTTGCTTTTTATACTTTTATCTATTTTGGGAGCTATTTCTCATTTGGCGCTAAAGGAATCAAGAGGTGCGGAGAGAAACTTTCGCGGGAAGATTGCTTTTTTTGCGGCTGAGGCTGGGGTGGAAGATGCAGTATATCGGTTAAAGCGAGGTAAAAATGTCTCGAGTTCATTTGCTATTTTATTAAACGGCTCAACAGCTACCACAACTATTAGTGATATTTCTGGCGGAAAAGAAATTAAATCTAGCGGCGAATTTTTGCAAAATTTTAGATTTTTAAAAGCCGTTCTTGTTTCTGGAGGAGTAGAAGCAGATTTTTTTTATGGAGTTCAGGTTGGAGCTGGCGGGCTTTCAATGGGCAACAACGCTATAGTTAATGGCAATATTTATTCAAACGGTGCTATTACCGGACAAAATGGCGCAAAAATTACCGGAGATATTATTGCTGTCGGAGCAATTAAAGATATGATTGTAGGAAGTTCTACCGCTGGAACTGCGCGCGCTCCCTCTTTTATCAATACTGTAGTGCATGGTTCAGCTTGTCCTAATCAATACTGCATAGTAGAAAACCCGCCACCAAAGAGCTTTGCTGTTTCCCAAAGCGATATTGATTCTTGGAAAGCAGCTGCGGCCGCTGGGGGGACCTGTGTTTTGCCGCAATGCGATTCTTCCGGAAACTTTAAAATTACAAATAATGCCCAGGCGTCTTTGGGTCCCAAAAAAATTACCGGCACATTAGAGGTGGACAATGGCGCAATACTCACGGTCACGGGACCTATCTGGGTTTTGGGCGAGACAAAGTTTTCAAATAATTGTTTTGTAAAACTTTCTTCTTCGTACGGCGACTTTTCTGAAGTTATTGTAGGTAGTGAAAAAGTTATAATATCCAACGGCTGCTCTTTTTCGGGTTCTGGAAATTCTTCGAGCTATATCATGCTTGTGTCGGAAAAAAATTCTCTAAGCGAAGAAATTATAAGTGTGGATAATAATTCAGCTGGAGTAATATATTTTGCGCCCAACGGTAGAATCAAAATGAGCAATAACGCTACCGCAAAAGAAATTACAGGATATGGAATCACTCTTGATAACAATGCAATTATTTCGTACGAATCTGGTCTTGCAAATACAGCTTTTTCTTCCGGTCCTTCTGGCGGGTGGTCTATAAACGAGTGGAAAGAAGTAGTACAATAAGTGTATGGAGTTTTTTGATTTTAATCGAATTCCAATTTATGCGCTGGATATATCGGATCAATCGTTTAAGTTTTTGCGGCTCTCAAATTCTAAGGGCGGCATTGTGGTTAAAAATTTTGGGGAAGGCGGAATTCATAAGGGAATTGTGGAAAATGGAGAAATAAAAGATAAAAACGGTCTTTCAGAAATTTTAAAAGAAACTTTTGAAGAAAATAATATAAAATTCGTAGCCTTGTCATTACCCGAAGAAAAAGGTTTTTTAAGAGAAATTAAAATATCGGGAGTAAACGAAGAAGAACTGCTTAATGCGCTTGAGTTTCAAATCGAAGAATATATTCCACTGCCCGCAGCTGATACTTTTTTTGATTATACTGTTACAGAAAGGGGTAATAATTTTTTTAGTTTAGTTGTGAACGCATTTCCAAAAAGCATAGTAGAATTGTATATGGAGGTAGTAAATGCCTCTGGCGCTTTGCCGGTTATTGTTGAATCTGAGCTTGACTCTACCGCTCGCTCTATTATGCCCAAGGACTTTTTAAAAATAACAATGGTGGTCGATTGGGGAAAAACCAGAGCCACCTTTTCTATATTTGAAAATAAAATTTTGCGGTTTACTTCAACTGCCTCTGTCGGAGGCGAGTTACTGGAAATTGCCATATCAAAAAATCTCAATGTTTCAAAGAGCGAAGCGATCAAAGCTAAACTTAAAGCCGATTTAAATGATTTACAAAGTTCGCCGGAAATATTTAATGTTATACTGCCGGTAATCTCGGAACTTATAGAGGAAATTAAAAAAATTTTAGAGTATTGGCACAGTCGTTCAGAAAATAAAACCAAAATAGAGTATATTTTTATTTCCGGAGGCGACGCTAACTTATTTGGGCTTTCGGAGTATTTAAGTAAAAAACTTGAAATTCCAGTTAGCCTTGCTAATCCTTGGGTTAATATAGAATTTCCCGCAAAATATCTTCCTCCTATCAAATATAAAGATTCCTTGAGATTTGCTTCAGCTATAGGGCTTTCGCTAAGAGCATTTAAAGAAGAAATAATTGTATGAGAGGTTTTCTGCCATCTACTTATTTAAGATATTTTAAGTGGGAAAAAACTATTTTAGGCTCTTTCTTAATTTTTATTTTGCTGGGAGTAATTTTTATTTCCGGCATTATTTTTATTTTGCCTTCTTATTTTGCGCTTACATTTTCTTTAAATGATATTTTGCGAAGAACAAACACAGAAGAAGTTTTTATAAAAAGAAAAGACGTTGACGGATTAGAAAGTAAAATTTCTCACATCAACTCACTTTTAGATGCTTATTTTGACGGCGAATCCAAAAAGAAACTCTTTTCTGGTGTATTGCTTGCCATTACTAATGCGACTTTTGATGAAATTAAGCTTACTGGCATTGATTTTCAGCAAGATGCCAGTAAAAACTTTGTATTTCATATTAGAGGCGAGGCGGTGAACAGAAACGTTTTAATTTCCTATTCTCAAAAACTTCGTCAGCTTAAAGAAATAAAAGAGCTTCGCTCTCCTGTTTCTAATTTACTTCAAGAAGCAAACATTAAATTTTTACTCGAAGTAGTAATAAATCCACAATACTATGAATATAAAAATTAGCTTTGAATCTTTAGCTAAGACGCTCATTGGACTGGGTATATTAATACTTTTAGCGTACACTTATTTTTTCCTTTACTTTAAAATACAGTCTTTAAGTGCGGATATTGGTTCTGCTAATAGATCTGTGGCGGTGATAAATAAAAAGGCAAAAGAATTCGAAGTTGTAAAATCTAACTTGGAAAGCCAGAATAAAAATATTGCAACTCTTGAAAGCGCGTTTTTTTCAGAAGACGATTTTGTGGACTTGCTCAATACTTTTGAAAATTTAGGAAAGAAAGTTGGAGCAAGGTTTGAAGCTAAGGGCGCCAACCTTTCAAAATCTGGAGAGCCGGCAGAAATTTCCTTTACGCTTAAAGGGGGTTTTATTTCCATAACGAAGTTTTTAACGCTTTTGGAAAATTCTCGTTATTTTGGAATAATAAACAAATTTTCTTTGTTTGAAAGCGGAGAAAGTTCAAAAACTTTAGTAGCCGATGTCGAATATTTGATATTTAATTATGAAAGCAAGTCAAATTAAAAAGTTTATAAACTTTAAATTAATTTTAGCCCTGTGGGTTATTTTACTCTCTTGTATTTTGTACTTTGATTTTTGGGTTTATAAAAAGTTCGTTTTAAATATTGATTCTGGTTTTGGTGAAGAAAATATAACAGAAGAAGTGTTTTTACTCAAAACTCCTCTTTTAGAAAAATCTGCGGAAGAGATTCGCAAAAAAGATGCTTTTTTACAAAATCCGCAGTACCCATTGATAAAAGACCCATTTTAGGGTTTAATTGGAGCGTAGTAGAGCCTCCATAGTTCAATGGAAAGAATAGGGGACTTCTAAGCCCTAGATGTAGGTTCGATTCCTACTGGAGGCATAAGAATTATTCATTCTTTACTTTGAGTTTTTGGATTTTAGCTTTGTTGAGTTTTGGTAGTTTAATTGTAAGAAGTCCGTTTTTGATTGAAGCTTCGGCTTCATCAGAATCAATTTCTTGGGGCAGAAGCACTGAGCGGGAAAATGTGCCCCAGTAGAGTTCTTGGTAAAAGTGATCTTTGTCGGATACTTCTTTTACTTTTTCTCGCTTCCCGCGAATTGTAACCATATCATGCGATATGGAAACATCCAAATCTTCTGGTTTAACGCCTCCTATTATTGTCTGCACCACTATTTCATCTGGTGTTTGCCACATATCCAATGTTAGTTGACCCTCTTCTTCGGACAATTCCTGAACCATATCTCTTTTAGCTTTTATTTCTCCTGCAAAAACATTTTTTTGCTCTCCGACTTCAGGTGTCGGTTCTACAACTTTTATGCTTCCAGTAAGTTTTTCGAAAAATGACATTTTGTCAGACATATTTTTATTGTACCATTAAGTTTTGTTTGTGTAATCGCCTTGCTTTTTCAAATAAAACAAGAGCAATTATAGCTCCTCCTATGACCAAAATCGTTGCAGAAAACTGTCCTACGGCCGATTCAATATTTTTAATTATAAGGTAGTTATAAAGAGCATGCAACAATGTAGCTTTCGCTATTGCAAATGCCACATCTTTATTTCTATGGGTTTTGTGATAAAACGAGAAAGCAAATCCCGCTCCTATTATAGCTGCAGATGATACATGAAGCATTACAGCGTTAATGAACCTAAAAGCGCTTACTATAAGAGACTGGCTAATTCCTACTTTTAACGATCCTGCGATAAATAAAACATTTTCCATGGCAGCAAACCCTAAAGCAGCAGTTATAAGATAAACTATACCGTCTTCTGGCTCATCAAAGTATTTGCTTTTTATTGCCGTAAAAAAAGCTGCTCCAGTTTTTGAAAGCTCCTCAATGAGCGCAAATCCAATGAGGTTTAGTATTTGAAATGCGGCAGGGGAATACGCAAAAACCTTTTGAAAGATCGAAATTGCTCCTAAAAATATAATTTCAAAAACTAGAGCCGCTGCTCCTGATAGCATCCCCGCAAAAAAAACAAATACAATTTCTCTTTTAGGTTCTTGATAATGATCTTCTCTCAGCCAAAAAAGGAGCCATAAAATTGGGGGCACTATTCCCAAAGCGATAACCAGTACTGATTGCGGAGAAAAAATTAGTTCTAATGCCGCCATTAATTAATTATACTGTATTTTTTGCAGTAAATCTCTGGCAGTGTCTGGCATGAAAGGCGCCAATAAAGCAATGCTTCTTTTCAATACTTCTTCCAAACACTTTTGCGCATTTCCCCTCCTTTTTTTACTCTTTTCTATATACAGATCGGCAAATTCATGCCAAATAAAGTTATATATTTTTTCGAGTGCCAAGTGTAGTTCAAAAGACTCAAAGTGTTTTTTTACTTCGTTTTCGACTTCTTCAAGTTTTTTTAAAACTTCCTGGTCTTCTTCGTGTGAAAAGTCAGAGTTTTTTGGTGAAATTTTTGGTTTTAAGTCCAAAACGAATTTGGCTATATTTCTTATTTTAGTTCCAAAATTTCTGAAATTTTTGCATCTTTCATCTAATATTTGTTTGCTAAGCCTCCCATCTCTGCCAGGAGCAGAGTAACTTAAAAGCGCTGTGCGGAGTGCGTCTGCTCCCCAGCGTTCCACAAATTCTTGCCCATAAAGACCGTTGCCTAGAGATTTTGAAAATTTTCTGCCTTCACTGTCGCGCAGTGTTCCGTGAAAGAACATATTATAAAAAGGAATCTCGTTTTTAATGTACGAAGAAATCATTATCATACGTGCGATCCATAAAAATTTAATTTCAGGTGCAGAAATTTCAAAATCCCACGGAAAGTATTTTTTTATACTTTCTTTGTCATCGGGAAATCCGAGAGTCGCAAGCGGCCAAAGTCCGGAAGAAAACCATGTGTCCAAAATCTGTTCATCCTGCACCCACTCTTTTTTTTTGCATGTATCGCATGATTTTTCTGGTTCTTCAAAAGACACAATCATGTCCTTGTTTTTGCCTACTTCGTGTAAGTGATTGCACAAAGCGCAGTACCATACTGGAATTCTGTGTCCCCACCATAAAGATCTCGAAATAGACCAATCGTGGGCGTTTTGCATCCATTCGCGTATTGTTTTTAAATATGAATTTGGCACAAAGTTTATTTTGTCTATATTTTTAAGACCCTTTTCTTTGAGCGCCTGCATTTTAACGAACCACTCAGTTGAAATTAATGGTTCTACTATTGTTCCGCATCTTTCGCAAACAGGCACAAAGTGCACATATTCTTCCTCTTTTTCTATAAAACCTAAATTTTTCAATTTTTCCGCGGCTTTTTTTCGCGCTTCTTCTACTTTGAGCCCAGCAAGATCTGGATCGAGATTGGTTATTCTGCCGTCTTTTCCTACCGAGTGGAGAATCTGGAGATTATGAGTTTTGCCAATTTCATAGTCCAGCAAATCGTGCCCTGGTGTAATTTTTAGTGCCCCAGTGCCAAAATCTTTTTGAACTCTTTCGTCTTCTATAATAGGAATCAGTTTTCCCGTAAACGGATTTTGCGCGTTTTGACCCACCAATTTTTTAAATTTCGGATGATTTGGATAAATTGCTACAGCCACATCCGCAGAAATTGTCTCTGGTCTGGCGGTTGCAACTGTGATATGTTCTTGGTCATTTTCAACTTTATATTTTATAAAATAAAGCACTTCTTTTTTTTCTTGATATTCCATTTCAACATCTTCTATTGCTGTGCCATCTTTAGGGCACCATTGCACAATGTAAGCTCCTTTGTACAAAAGATCATCATCAAAGAAAGTTTTAAATTCTTCAAAAACCGCTTTTTGGACTCTTGGATCTAAAGTAAAAACCTCTTTTTCCCAGTTGGCCGAAATATTCATCATTTTCCATGTGTTGTGGAATGATTTGTAAATTTCTTCTTTGAAGCGCCAGGCGCGTTTGAGCCATTCTTCTCTGCCGAGTTTTTCTTTGCTCAAGCCCTCTTTCGCCAAAATTTTATTTAGTGTTCCTTCAAATTGAATTCCTGCGTGATCAACTCCAGGCTGGAATAAAACATCATATCCTTCCGCGCGCTTCTGGCGCGCGATTGTGTCCATAATAAGATGCTGCATCACGTGCCCCACATGCGGCTCTCCCGTCAAATTCGGCGGCGGCATCAAAATAGAATAAGTTTTTTTGCCAGACATGAGCCAATTATTGCAGGTTTTTAGTTGAGTTTCAAGTTGCCTTGGGCTTTTATTTTTTCAGGTTTTGCAAATTTTTTGGCGCGGGCTTTGAAATACGCAGCGGCGGCGATCATTGCGGCGTTGTCGCCGGTAAGCCAGAGAGGGGAAAGGTGCAGTGAAATTTCTAAATTATTTTTCTTTATTAAATTTTCTACTTCGCAACGCAGTGTTTTATTTGCTGCAACTCCTCCGCCCACAACTAAAGATTTTGGCTTATATTTTTTTATAGCTTTTTCAGTTTTATGAACTAAAACATCAACCACTGCTTGCTCAAATTCGTATGCTATTTCAGATTTATTAGCACTAGGATTTTCTCGTAAATAATACAAGACTGCGGTTTTAAGGCCCGAAAAAGAAAAGTTGAGGTCGGGAGAATTAAGCATGGGACGAGGAAACCTCACTCCTTCAGAAGAGAGAGAAGAATCTCTCTCTTCGTTCCCCCCTCTCCTTACTAAGGAGAGGGGGGTGTGGGGGGCGAGGTATTTCGCGGCAAGCCGCGAAATTTCTGGCCCTCCGGGATACCCCAATTTCAAAAGCCGCGCTACTTTATCAAATGCTTCCCCTGCCGCATCGTCCAAGGTCTCGCCCAAAATTTTATAGTTCAAATGTTTTTTCATTAAAATAAG
>JBBTVJ010000052.1:0-4343 GCA_038063295.1 Patescibacteria group bacterium
CGAGAGACGATATTTTTGAAAAAAAACTTAAGAAGTCTTCAGCAATTCTTAGCGCTTTTCCTGCGGCTTCTCGCGTTAAAGTGAGTTTTCGTCCGTTCTGGCTTCGCTTTTTCCCCGGGAGCAAAGAAGAAATAGAAGTCACGGTTAACTGACTTTTGGTTGACATATATCAAGTGTTTTGCTAATATGGTTATATTCTTAATAAATAATGCCTTCGACTAAGGATAGTATCAAAAAGGAAGGGCAGGTTATTGAAGCGCTGCCAAGTGCTACTTTTCGTATTTTGATGGACGATGGTGACGAAGTATTGGGCCATCTTTCCGGAAAGATGAGAATGCACTATATTAAAGTTCTTGTAGGAGATCGTGTTTTAATGGAATTTAGCCCGCACGACACCAAAAGAGGCAGAATTATAAAAAGAATGTAACAATTTGTTATGAGAGTTAGAGCTTCTATAAAACCAAGGTGCAATTCTTGCAAGGTTATTCGTCGAAAGGGCCGGCTTGTTGTGATTTGTAAAATTCCTAAACACAAACAAAGACAAGGATAAAAATATGAGAATTGTAGGGATAAATATTCCAGATAATAAAAAAGTTCCAATAGCCCTTTCGCATATTTATGGCATAGGGAGGCCCTTGGCGCACAGCATTTTATCAAAGGCAAAAATTGATGAAAATAAGCGGGCGAAAGACTTAACTCAGCCGGAAATTAATAAGCTTCGTGAAATCATAGAAAAAAATTATAAAATTGAAGGAGAATTGCGAAGAGAAATAATACTAAACATTAAAAGGTTGCAAGACATAGGTTCATACAGAGGCGCTCGGCATAAAAGAGGACTTCCCTCTCGGGGTCAGCGGACAAAAACCAACTCGAGAACTAGAAGAGGAAACGTGAGAAAGACAATGACGTCGGGAAGGAAAAAATTAGAAAAGAAATAATTAAAAAAGTATGGGCAAAAAAAGAATAATTCAAAAAACAGATTTATCCGGAGGAAATTTGGTGTCCTCTGCTGTTAAGATTGATTTGCCCAAAAAAAAGCTTTCTGAGGGAGAGGCGCATATTCAGTCTACTTATAATAATACCATTATTACGATAACAGATATTTCTGGGAATGTTGTTATGTCTTCTTCTTCTGGCTCATTGGGATTTTCTGGAGCTAAAAAGGGCACCCCATACGCAGCAACTAAAGTAGCTGAATTTTTAGGTGAAAAGTCAAAAGCAATAGGTATACAAAGGTTTAATATTTTAGTAAAAGGTGTAGGTACCGGCAGAGAATCTGCTATAAGATCATTTGTAGCGCAAGGTTTTGATTTAGGCTTTATTAGAGATATTACTCCGGTTCCGCACAATGGTCCGCGGCCGCAAAAACCTCGAAGAGTATAATTTATGGCAGGAGTTTCAACAAAAACTTGCAAAAGTTGCAGGAGGCTGGGTATGAGTGTTTGTGGCCGGTTGAATTGCGCTTTTAAAAGAAAACCCTATCCTCCGGGAGTTCATGGAAAGTCCAGAAGCAGGGGACTTTCTGAATTTGGAACTCAGCTTCGAGAAAAACAAAAGCTAAAATTAAGTTATGGTTTGCGCGAACGCCAATTTAAAAATTATTTATTTTCTGCAATCAAGCAAAAAGCCATGAATACCGCAGAAGCAGTGCTATATTATCTTGAATCTCGCCTCGATAATTTTGTTTTCAAAATGGGGCTTGCTTCTACTAGGTCTGCTGCGCGGCAAATTGTAAACCATGGGCATATTCTAGTGAATGGAAAGAAAATAACCATTCCCTCTTATAGAGTAAAAGTTGGGGATGAGATAAGCATTCGAAATGAAAGTAGGGCAAGGGGGGTTTTTAAAGACTTGACTTCAACTTTAAAAAAACATGAACCTCCGGTATGGATTTCCTTGGATAAAGAAAAAATCGTGGGACGTGTAATAAGTGTCCCTCAAAATGAGGCTTTAAAAAGCGTTTATAACATTAATGCCATAGTCGAATATTATTTGCGTTAATACAATTAATTATGGATTACAATATAGTATCGCCATCTTTTACTAAGGTCGTTTCTGAAGAAGGCGCTAAAGGTGTTTATGAAATACACAATCTTTATCCGGGATACGGAAATACTCTGGGCAACAGTATTCGCCGAATTTTGCTTTCTTCGATTCCTGGTTGTGCGATAACCAAAGTAAAAATCAGCGGGGTAAACCACGAATTTTCTACATTGCCAGGCATGAAAGAAGATATTATTAAGCTCCTTTTGAATTTAAAACAATTAAGATTTAAACTGCACGGCGACGAACCGCAAACCGCGCTTTTAGATGCAAAAGGCCAAAAAGATGTTATTGGAAAAGACGTAAAATGTCCTACTCAGCTTGAAGTTATAAATAAAGATCACCACATACTTTCTTTAACCGATAAAAGCGCAAAGATATCTATGGAACTTATTGTTGAGCGCGGATTAGGGTTTGTGCCATCAGAGGAGCTTGCGGAAGGAAAAGTTGCTGTGGGAGATCTTGTTTTAGATGCAATTTTTACCCCAATTCGAAGGGTAAACTACGAAGTAGAGAATATGCGCGTAGGGGATCGGACTGACTATAATCTTTTGCGTATTATTATTGAGACAGATGGCTCTATTTCTCCCAAAGATGCTTTTAAGACCGCTATTTACATAATGAAAAACCAGCTGGAAAAAATAGAATCATTTGATGATGAAAAAATAAGTTATCAAAAAGAAGCTGAAAAAGAAAATATATTGCCCTCGGAAAATTCAATAGAAAGTCTCAAACTTTCTCAGCGTACAAAAAATGCTCTTTTAAACTCAGGGATTTCTAATTCATCTGATTTAGCGTCAAAATCCGCGGATGAAATTTTAAGCATGGAGGGGGTGGGAGAAAAAGCAATTAATGAAATTAAAAAAGCATTAAAATCGCTAGGACTATCGTTAAGAGAATAAGTATGAAAAAACTTAAAAAAGGCAGAAAATTTGGCAGAGTGCGGAAACAAAGAAAGGCATTACTCAAATCTTTAGCTGTTGGACTAATAGAGCATGGAAAAATTAAAACTACTTTGCCGAAAGCCAAGGAGCTTCGGCCGTATATCGAAAGACTAGTTACTTATGCTAAAAAAGGGATAAAAGCCGGGGCGGGCATAAGGAATACAGAAGTATTTTTATCAAAAGATGCATCTTTGAAGCTGGCTTATAAAATTGCTCCAAAATACGCTGAAAGAAAGGGAGGATACACACGAATTATAAAATTGCCTCCTAGAATGCGAGATGCCGCAAAGATGGCATATATAGAATTTGTTTAAATATACAATGGATACAAAAAAAGAAATTTTTATAGACGCAAAAGGAAAAAAATTGGGCCGGGTGGCTTCGGAGGCTGCTTTCGCGTTGCGGGGCAAAACCAGTGCTGACTTTTTGCCTCACAGAATTTCTTTCCCAAAAGTTTTTATAAAAAACGTTGACGGATTAAATTTATCGGAACAAAAGCTTAAAAAAACTTTTTTTGTAAGATATTCAGGCTATCCCGGGGGACAAAAAATAAAAAGCGCAAGCAATATTGCAGAAGTAAGCAAAACCGCTCTTTTAAAAAAGGCTATTTTAGGCATGATAAGGAGAAATAAATTAAAAAGCAAAATGATTAAAAATTTAACTTTATATCATGGCGACCAAAAATAAAGAAGAAAAAAAGGATATTTATTTTGAAGGGGTTGGCCGCAGAAAAACTTCTGTTGCCAGAGTTCGTATTTTCAATGATGAGGGGGATATTTTAGTAAATGAAAAGTATTTTGGAGAATATTTTAAAACAGAAGATCAAAGAAAGATCGCAAAAGACGCGCTTGAACTTTTGCGCCTCTTTGGAAAAAACAAAGTTACCGCCAAAATAAAAGGAGGCGGGGCGCATTCTCAAGCTGAAGCTTTGCGGCATGGCATTGCAAGAGCCTTGCTTAAAATGGATCAAAATTTTAGAGTGAGTCTCAAAAAAGAAGGGTTTTTGCGGCGCGATCCGCGAATGAAAGAGCGCCGCAAATTCGGCCTCAAAAAAGCCCGCAAAGCCCCTCAATGGTCTAAAAGATAAGGCAAAACTTTTTGCTATTGACTTTTCATGTATATTTGGTATACTTAAAAAAGTACAATTTCGTTTTCGAAAAGAAGAGGTTGAATTTTTAAACTAACAAGAAAGGTGGTGTAAAATGAAGCTTCTTTCGAAGCTCGATGGTGGTCGAGCAAAGCTGGTTGGCGTTATCATGTTTGGTGGCGGGATCAAGGCTCGCTACTGGATTGAGGAGCACAAGAAGAATGGATATCTTGTCCTGATTTCCGACAATCACGCCGAGCTTTACAAGT
>JBBTVJ010000053.1:0-8262 GCA_038063295.1 Patescibacteria group bacterium
GAAGCTGGTCGTGGAGTTTTCTTTTTAAGAACAAAGTTCTTAAGAGTCGATATCTGATTAAAAAATCAGATTATAGGTATTGATCGAGAGGCCTTAAACTTCGATATAGGCCACCTACGCCCTTTGGGCTTTTGGCGAGCCGAAGTGGGACAAAAGAAAAAGTATTTGATGAAAAAAACAATTAATATCGCTGTAGGTGCAGATGGCACTGGCACAACTTTTGAAGAAATAGTAAACGCTACAAAAGACGGCCGTTTAAATGCGGCTGTTGTTTTACTTTTTAGTAATAATGCCGATTCTCGTGCTGTTGCATTGGCACGTGAATGGAAAATACCTGCTACAATTTTAGATACGCAACTGCCAAAAGAAAAGCGCGACCAAATTCTTTTTGAAATACTAACTGCGTATCATCCGCCAATTGATTTAATTTGTCTTGCGGGTTATTTAAAATTAATTCCGCAATCAATAGTGGAAGCATTCCCTAAAAAAATTGTAAATTCTCATCCGGCACTCGATCTCACACGTTTCGGCGGCAAAGGAATGTACGGCGCGCATGTGCCAGAAGCAATAATAAAAGCAGGTTTAAAAGAGACTGGTTCAACAATACATTTTGTGACAAAAATATATGATGATCCTGCGGGGATCATTGCCCAAACAGATCCGGTTCCAATTTTTCCTCAAGATAGCTCTGAATCCGTACTTGCCCGCCAACTGCCATTGGAAAGAAAACTTTATATTGAAGTAATAAAAATGTTTGCAGATAATCGCCTTTCATAATAAGGCGACTTTTGTTAGACTAACAAAACGAAGGGCGTGTAGTTCAGTGGTTAGAACGCTGTCCTGATAAGACAGAGGCCGATGGTTCGATTCCATCCACGCCCACAAAAATCAAAAAATTTTGGCGGGCAAATACAATAATATAATTTTATAATATATAAATTGCCCGGGGACGAGCGTGAGTAAAACAACACGGCCCGTAAAAATTTTGGACGGTTAGCTCAGTTGGTTAGAGTACTTCCTCGACACGGAAGGGGTCAGTGGTTCGAATCCACTACCGTCCACAACAACATCCAAAATTAACGGGCTAAACGAAAGGTCGCAGGTTCAATCCCTGCATCACGCACCAAGCATAAAATTATGAATCAGAAGGACAAAAATAACAAGGATCCTGATACTTACGTGAAATTTGAGGAATATAGGGTGCCGCGTCCACACCATTATTCCGAGACGCCAGAAATTATTCAATGGGTTATAAATCATTCTCGAGGCTTAATTAAAAATGAAAAACAAGCCACTTACGCTCTTCTTTTTTTTACTATAATCGCTATTGTTGTTTCGCTTTTTTTACTTTTTAGTGGAGAATCCAGTAGTCTTAAAGAAATTATACCCAAAGAACCTTACATTGATCCTCCCAAACCATGGATAAATTAGTTTTTAAAAATAAACACGGATTTACGCTTATTGAGCTTCTTGTGGTTATTGCAGTTGTGAGCTTGATCTCTAGTGCTATTTTGGCTTCATTGAATTCGGCGCGAGTGAAAGCACGAGATGCACGACGCCAAACCGATCTGAAACAAATTCAAGTTGCTTTGGAATTATACTACGATAGCAATTTAAGTTATCCGTTTGGTTGTTGGAATTATTATGAAAAAGATGGGTCAAATTTTATTCCTGGTTTGGTTCCAAACTTTATGCCTGTTCTTCCGCGTGATTCTCTGCAAGGGCAAAAATGCCCCGGAGGAATAGGGGATAATACTAATTGGAGAACCTACTATTATTGTTCCAATGGAGCTGAATATAAAGTGAATGTTTGTTCTGAACTTCCGGTGCCAGCAAATAGTGTATGGTGGGATAAGTTTCGCCCAGGTTACGCTTATGCAATTTGTAGTAGTCAAAATGCTTGTCAGAATTTTAAAAAATCAAAAATCCTCGACCGTAGGTCGGGATTTTTGATTTTTGTTTGTCGACAAGCAAAAATCTTGCCAAAAATTAGGCCTATTTATTTGGCAAAATTTTAAACATCTTTGTACCGCAAACTTCGCAAGAACCAGTCATTGCTCTACGGGTTTTTCCACCCTTTCCTTTCATTGGAACTTCTTGAGCATTTTTCATAGTTCTTTTTGAGCGACATTTTACACAATATGCTTCGTTCATTGTATGAAAATTAAGCTAGTAAGCTTATTTTAGCTCTATTTTCGACCATTTGAGCTTATAATACTAAGTATAGCATATTAAGCTAAATTAAGCTAGAATAGCAAAGAAGGGCCCGTAGTTAAGTGGTACAACGGCCGGTTTGCATCCGGCAGACGGGAGTTCGATTCTCCCCGGGTCCACTGATATAATAATAATATGTTAGATATAAAATTCATTCGCGAAAATAAGGATTTGATAAAAGATGCGGCTAAAAGAAAAAAAGTCGTATTGGATGTGGATCGTTTGCTTTCTTTAGATATAAAACGGCGTTCGCTGATTTCAGAAATAGACGCTTTAAGATATGAGCATAAAATTTCTTCCGAAAAAATTATCACTCTCTCTGGCGAAAAACGGGAAAAGTTTACAGAACAACTCAGAGATGAAAAAAATAATTTAGTACACAAAGAGTATGATTTGCGCGCAGTAGAAACAGAATACAACGAACTTATGCTTTTGGTGCCAAACTTTCTTGACCCCACGGTTCCGGATGGCGAATCCGATGCAGATAACAAAGAAATAAGAGCATGGGGAGAAATTCCCGATTTTAAAAAAATCGGCGGAAGAACATATTTGGAAATAATGGAGGATCTTGACATGGTTGATTTGGAAAGGGGAGTCAAGGTTTCAGGATTTAGGGGTTATTTTTTAAAAAACGAAGCCGCTAAACTCTCTTTGGCTTTATGGCAATTTTGTTTGGATTTTTTAGCAAAAAAAGGTTTTGTTCCGATGATCGCTCCTTCAATTGTAAAAAAAGACAATTTAATAGGCACCGGTTGGTTTCCTCAAGCTGAAGAAGATGTTTACAAAACTCAAGATGAAACTTACCTTGCGGGCACCGCTGAAGTAGCAGTAATGGGTTACCATAAAGATGAAATTTTAAGCAAAAACGATCTCCCTAAAAAATACGTTGCTTTTTCTCCGTGCTTTCGAAGAGAAGCGGGAAGTTATGGTAAAGATCAAAAGGGACTTTTTCGAGTACATGAATTTTTTAAGATTGAACAGATAATTTTATGCCGCGCAGATCACCAAGAATCGGTGCGTTTTCACGAAGAACTCACGGCAAATTCGGAAGAAATAATGCAGCTGCTTAAAATTCCATACAGAGTTGTAATAAATTGCGCAGGAGACCTGGGTTTGGGACAGGTAAAAAAATATGATATTGAGGCCTGGATTCCTTCGGAAGGAAAATATAGAGAAACTCACTCCAGCTCTTATTTTCATGATTTTCAAACCCGCCGCTTAAATATACGATACAAAGACGAGGAGGAAAAAATAAAATTTGCACATTCCCTAAACAATACCGCAATAGCTACACCTAGAGTTTTGGAAGCACTTTTAGAAAATCATCAAAAACCGGAAGGAAAATTTGAGATACCGGAAGTTTTGAAAAAATACATGTGAAAATAGTTTACTACAACCAGGAAAAAAAGCATCGCAATTGGATAAAAATAGCAATTTTATGCGCAACCACCGCGGCAGCTCTGTGGTCCTTTTTTTGGCTACCGTACTTTAGAATTTCACAAATAAAAATCAATGATCCGCTAGTCGATCGCGGCGAAATAGAAGAAAAATTAAGTTCTCTTTTAGCCTCTTTTACTAAATTTTATTTGCCCAAAAATAATTACTTTTTCTTTCCCAAAGAAGCTGCGGAAAAAATTATTTTAGAAAGTGGAATAGGAGTAGCGAATATTCAAAAAAAATTTCCAAATAAAATTTTAGTGGATTTTAAAGAAATAAAGCCAAAGTTTTTATATTGCAAGGAGGATTCATGTTTTTATATTGATAAAAACGGTGTTCCCTACGAAAGTGCACCGTTTTTCAGTAATAGCCCTATACCCGTATTGGAAGTAAATAAAGATATCAAACTAGGGGAGATTTTTTTGGAAACACGAATAGCAAATTTTTTAATTGAATTTGAAAAGGAAATTCAAAAACTGGGACTCAAACTTAAACAAGTTAAAATAGATCAAGATATCAGGCTCATAACCAGTGAAGATTGGTATTTAATTCTTTCTTTAAAAAGTGACATGGAAGATGCGCAAAATATAGCCAAAAAATTAACCCTCCTTTTTGAGCGTACAATAAAAGACCGCACAAATCTCGAGTACATAGATATGCGATTTCCTAATAAAGCTTTTTATAAAATTAGAATTGAAATATAAATATTGAACTCCCGGCTCTAGCGAAGGGTTTTTTATCTTTTAGCCAATTATATGAATCTTCTTCTCGCACAACAAGCTCGCCAACTGGTTTTGCCTGTGCGCCAGATAAAATATTTATAGAAACTGCCAAATAAATTCGTCTATTTTCAATAGGACTAGGTATCGGAAGAAAGCCCTTTGCTGAATACCAAGGCTTAAAGCTGCTACCCAAATAGTACTTTGGAGATCCGCCTCCGAAATAGTCTAAATAAATTTCCTCAACATTGTTTTTCTGCATCCAAATTTTTAATCTTTTTAAATCTTGTCCCCAGTCATAATTTGAATCTGTTGCTATTTTATAGCCATTTTTATATCCCCCCGCAAAAGCATTGAAGTAAGAAACAAAATACGGAAATACAAATGAAATTTCCAGCGCCATCCAAGCAAACACCACTGATACAAAAAGTTTTTTAATGCGATTTACATTCAGCCATACAATTATCGGTTTTGAAATTAAAATATAGATAAATGGAAGGGTTGGCAAAATATGCCTTATGCCAATATTAAGCGGGCTCCACAGCGACCATGCCCAGTAATATGCTATGAATGCTAAAAAAATTAGTGTTTTGGGATCTTTAAATTTACTTTTATTTTTTAGCACTATAATAATTGAAAGTAGAATTAAAATAATAAGCCCTATTTGTTCTTTAGTTAAAAAGAGAGTCGGAAAGTACGAAACCCAACCCTTAGAAGATATTTCACCCCAAAAATAAGCATTGTTGCCTCCCGCTGTACGATGCGCAACCATTAAAAATCCATGTAAATACTGCCCCAGAGGCTGTGTCCATTTATTTGAAATAAGAGTAAACGCGAATTGCGGCGCAAATTTAGCAGTTTTATATGTTCCTAGAGTATAGTGAGCATCCGCAAGATTTTGTTCAATCGAGTAATTCCAGGTAAGAGGAATATAGAAGATATAAATGACAGTAAGAGCAATAAGACTTGCGAAAATCAAATTTTCAATTTTCAACCCGCCTGCCGGACGGGCAGGTTTCCAATTTTTAAATAATTTCCCTGCCCGCAATGCTTTTAGCATAGCTAATGCAGGCGGGCAAATTAACAAAATTAAAAAAAACGGCAATAAAATTATCAAAGAAAATTTAACCAAAAGAGAAAATCCAAAAACAACCCCAAAATAAATTGCGGACTTTTTATCATTTTTATCCAAAAACCAAATAAAAAAGATGGTGCTTAAAAAAAATGCTAGCGCAGCTCCCAAATCAGTTGTTACAAATCTTCCATGTGCCAAAAAAGTAGGGGATAAAGCATATAAAAAAAGCGTTAAAAGAGCTGGATTTAATCCGTAATTTTTTTTCGTCCACCAAAAAGTTATAAATCCAAAAATAATAGTTAAAATAATTATAGGTAAACGCGACCAAAAAAGTATTTTATCCGGATCGTTGCCTGCTTCATATAAAAAATAGTTTCCGGCAGCCCACTGGCGGTCATTTACATTTTTTAGTGTCCAAAAATTTTGTTTTACGAAATCAGAATTTAAATTTAAAAAAAACAGCGGAAGCGCTGTAAATTCCTTTATAAGTGGAGGGTGTTCCGGGTTTAATCTACCGTCTTTTTGAGTTAAATAAGAAAAACCTGCGGGTATATGCGCCACTTCGTCAAATGTAGCAGAATCGCCAACCGAAGAAAAAATCATCAAAAAAAACATGCCGCTAAGTATTAAAATAGGCGTAAAATTGGCTGTTTTCATAATTTTATTATAACATATATTCATTATGCGGTCGCTTTTGCTTTATTTGTTTTTTTTGTTGGGAATAGCACTGGTTTTATGGTGTATTCTTTACGCTAAATTTAAAAAAAATTCCCAAAAAAAATTACACAAGGAACAATGGTTCAAAGAAAGGATTATTTAATAAGCGCTTTAATAGGAATACTTACTGGAATTTTAGCTTTACGCATATTTTCTTTTTTAAAAATTAATTTTGAATTTCAAACATACCTACTTCTTTTCGGCATTCCTGTGATTTTTGTGCTGGGAGTTTACTTAGGAAAATTTTTATCTCAAAAACTTAGCGCGCCTTTTTTGGAACAATTTGGAAAATTTACAGCAGTCGGATTTTTGAACTCACTAATCGATTTTTCTATATTAAATTCAATAAGCTTTGTTACCGGTATTACCGCAGGTTTTAGTGTTGGATGGATAAATATACCGGGATTTTTAGTTGCTACCACAAACAGCTATTTATGGAACAAATATTGGGTATTTGCTGCGCATGATGGATTATTACATGATTTCCCAAAATTTTTAGCTGTAACTACCGTTGGTATTTTTATAAATAGTTCAATGGTTATAGTATTTACAACCTTTTTAAATTTTGGAATTGATCCAGCTATTTGGCTTAATATTTCTAAAACAGCTGCTACTGCCACGGCTTTAATTTGGAATTTTATTGGATACAAGTTTGTAGCATTTAAAAACCGTGTCTGAAGTTTTTTACAGAAAATATCGGCCAAAAAAATTTGAGGAAGTTGCCGGACAGGCTCATGTACTTCAAATTTTAAAAAATGCTGTAAAAAACAATAATGTGGCGCATGCTTATCTTTTTTCCGGTCCTCATGGTACCGGCAAAACAACTCTGGCAAGAATTTTGGCAACGTCTGTAGGATGCAAAAGCGAAGATACGCTAGAAATAGACGCAGCCTCACAAAGAGGTATTGACGAAGCTCGCGCTCTGCGCGAAGGCGTAAGGGTACTTCCTTTCAACTCGCCCAAGAAAGCTTATATTATAGATGAAGTACACATGCTCACCCGCGAAGCCTTCAATGCTTTGCTCAAAACTCTAGAAGAACCTCCGGAACACGCAATATTTATTTTATGCACCACTGAAATTCAAAAAGTTCCAGATACCATAATTTCCCGCACTCAGCATTTTAAATTCAACAAAATATCTGCCTCTGACACTGCCTTTGAACTCAAAAAAATCGCAAAAAAAGAAAACTTGGAAATTGAAGATGGCGCTTTGCGCATTATTGCCTTTTTTGCAGACGGATCTTTAAGAGACGCTCAAAATATTCTTTTTCAAGCTGCGAATTTGAATAAAAAAATAACCGAAGAGGATTTGCGCTTGCTTTTGGGTGTCCCTCCACAAGAGCTTGTAAATTCAATTACCTCTGTCTTATTTTTAAAAGATCCAAAAACATTACTTGAGCTTTTTGACAAAGCTTTTAAAAACGGGGGCAACCACTACATGCTTGCTAGGCTTATTTTACGAAACATTCGTGCGGCATATTTTTTGCATTTAAATTCTTCAGCTAAAATTTTGGGCAATGAATTTAGCGAAGAAAATATAAAATTTTTGAGTGCCGCTGCTAATTCAGCTGGCGGCGCAAAATTTTTTGATTTTGCGATAAAAGAAATTCTTTTTTCATTAGAACAAAAAACCGACGACTATACCGCACACATTCCTCTTGAACTTGCATTAATTAAAATTGCTACACAAACATCACAATGAACAATTCTCCAAATCATCAAAGTTTTTATGGCTTAGGTATTGCGCCGAAGCTTATTCAAGTTTTGGAAAACTTGAAATTTACAACTCCGACTCCGATACAGCAAAAAGCAATTCCCTCGGCAGTTGAAGGAAAGGACATAATTGGCGTGGCACAAACCGGTACCGGAAAAACACTAGCTTTTGGAATACCAATGATTCAACGATTGGGACAGTCTGATATAGGCAAACGCGGACTTATTATTTTACCTACTCGCGAACTTGCCTTTCAGGTTGAAGAAACTCTTCATAAATTGGGTAAGGATTTGGGGTTGCGCACTGCGCTTTTGATTGGCGGCGCCTCAATACATATGCAAAAAACATCGATTGCAAGAAAACCACATATAATAATAGGAACACCC